>JAOPWG010000367.1 GCA_025965775.1 Modestobacter sp.
GCGAGGTGGCGGGGGCCTACGTCGCCGTGCAGGAGTACGGCCAGCGGGTGCGGCACGTCCTCGACTGCTCCCGGGAACTGGCCAACGCCGTCGACCGGCAGCTGAACTGGACCATCTGGGTGACGCTGCCGTCCCTGGCCGTGCGTGGCCCGGCCCGTGAGTTCGTGGTCGGGCTCGAGGACGTCGCGGCCAGGGCGTTCCGGGCGGACGGGACCGTGGCGGCCCCCCGTGACACCGGCACGGTGCGCACCGCCGCCGACGCCGCCCGGCTCGCCGGGTCGGTGGTGGTCGGCGGCGGGGACGCCGGGCGGGCCGGGTTCCGGCGGACGACTGCCGCGCTCGGCGTGCCCGAGGTCCCCGCTGCCGCCTCCCCGCTCGACGTCGTCGGCGACGTCGACGCACCGGACCGGCGGCCGGGTTCGTCGGGACCGCGAGGGCAGCGGGCTCGCCCCGGGCGGTGACCGGGGCGGAAGGCCGGCTCTCCTTCCAGGGCGTCGTCGGATCGCCGCGGATGGTCACGGATGGCTGATAGATCACCCATCCGTGACGATCCTGGGAAAAATAGGCACGCATAGTGACGACACCACCGGGGAAGATCACGCCATGGTGTCAACGCTTGCCCCGTATGGGTGACAGCCTGCACTGTCCTCATCGCGGTCTGTTGCCGGACGACGCTCTGCCCCCGCGCGGGCGGCTGCCGCACGTTGAGCAGTCGACCATGCCTGAGGAGGCGTCATGTCCAGCACCGCCACGTCCAGCACCGTCATCTCCAGCCGCAGCACCCGGTGGGGCCGCAGCACCCGGTGGGGCCGCAGCACGCGCTGGGGCCGCTGACCGCATCGGGGCAACACCGGTGGGCTCGGGGCGGCCGTTCGAGAGGAGGGCCGCCCCGAGAACGCGCGCATGCCTCTACGGGGTGAGATAGCCTGGTGAGCGCCCTGTCTGCTGTTAGCCTCGCGCCGACGCCGCTTCCCGCAACAGACAGGGTGGACGTTGGTTGATGTTGTGACGTCCCGGCGTGAGCTCGGCATTCCGCTGCTCCGGCGGCCGTGGACCCTGGCATTCCTGGCGGTCACGCTCGCCGTCATCGTGGGCGTCCCCTCGCTGCACCGCTCCGTCGCGGAGCCGACCGTCTGGGCCGTGGCCGCCCTCATCGTGGCGTTCATCTTCAGCGAGCTCGTCCAGTTGGACATCGACCTGCGCAGGCAGACGATCACCGTGGCTGCCACGGAGATGGCGCTGATCGTCGGGCTGCTGGAGGTGGGTGGCTTCTGGACCGCGGTGGCCCGGGTCGTCGCCTTCGCGCTCGTCCTCTGGCGGCAGGGCTACGTCCCCGCCAAGACGGTCTTCAACCTCGCGCTCGGCGTGATCGAGGTGAGCGTCGCCGCCGCTGTGCTGACGCTCCTGCCGGCCCGCGAGCTCACCGATCCGCGGGTCTGGCTGGTCCTGGTCCTCGCCGTCCTCGCCTCCGGGACGGTCAGCATCGTGATGGTCTCGCTGGCCATCGCGCTGACCGAGGGTTTCCCCCGGTGGCCGTTCTGGGCCAACGCACTCATCCCGGTGTTCGGTGTCGGCCCGATGAGCGTCGTCGTGGCGGTGGTCGCGCTGCTGCTCGCCGGGGACACTCCCTGGGCCTGGGCGCTGATCATCCCGTTCTCCCTGGCGGTGGCGGCCGTCTTCCGGCAGTCGGCGTCGGCGTCCCGGGAGCGGCGCAGCGTGCAACGGGTCTACGACTTCGCCCGCCGGGTCGAGCTGGTCACCCCGGACGAGGCCGGGACCCGGGAGATCGTGAGCGCAGTCCGCGAGCTGCTCAACGCCAACCGGGTGGCACTGTGGCTGCCGCCCTACCTGGACGAAGGGCCCCGCCTCGTCGTCGACGCCGACGACAGCGAGCTGGCCTGGTACGACGGCCCGGGTGACCCTGATGACCTGGTCCGGCGACGGGCGCTGACCGCCGGGCTGACCGGTGCGGTGCTGCTCTCGGCGGTCCACGCCGACGCCGAGGAGGCGGCTGCGCTGGAGCGCCGCGGCGCCGATGAGGTGCTGGGTGCGCCGGTGACCACGGCAGCCGGGGAGCCGGGGTACCTGGAGGTCTGCGACCGGCGCAGCGACATCCTCTCCTTCTCATCCGGCGACCGGGCCGCGCTGGACTCCATGCTCACGCACGTCAACGCGGCGATCCGCCAGCAGCAGCTGCTCAGCCAGATCCGGCACGACGGCGACCACGACCGGCTGACCGGGCTGCCCAACCGACAGCGGCTGGGTGGTGAGATCGACGCGCTCCTGCTCGCCGGCCCGTCCGCCCGGGTCGGCCTGGTGCTCGCCTCCCTCGACGGGTACACCAACGTCACCGACACCCTCGGACACGCGGCCAGCGACGAGCTCCTGCTGGTCACCGCCGGGCTGCTCCGCGAGCACGCGCCGCCGCAGGCCGTGGTCGCCCGCATGGAGGCCGGTCAGTTCGCCGTCCTGCTGCCCGGGTTGTCCCTGCCGGCCACCGAACGCGCCGCCCGCCGGCTGCGGGAGGCCGCCTCCACCCGGGCCCGGGTGGCCGGCCTGGACCTCGAGGTGTCGCTGACGATCGGTGTGGCCGCGGCCCCGGTGCACGGATCGGACTCCGGCACGCTCATCCAGCGGGCCGATGTCGCTCTGCTGGCCGCGCACAACTCCGGCGGGGTGGCGACCTACCACCCCGTGCTCGACCAGCAGAGCCTGCGCCGGCTGCAGCTGGGCACCGAGCTGGAGACGGCGATGGCCGAGCGGCAGATCACCGTGGTGTTCCAGCCGATCGTCGACACCCGGACCTCGGACATCATGTCGGTCGAGACGCTGGTGCGCTGGGCGCACCCGCGCTACGGCAACGTCCCGCCGGACGACTTCATCAGCCTGGCCGAGCAGATCGGCCGGATCGGCCCGTTGACCGACTACGTGCTCGACCGGGCACTGGACCGCTGTCGCCGCTGGCTGGACCAGGACATCGCCCTGTCGGTCGCGGTGAACCTGTCGGCGCGCTGCCTGTCCGAGCCCGACCTCGTCGAGCGGGTGCGCCGGGCGCTGCGGCGCCACGGGGTGCCCGGTGAGCTGCTCACGCTCGAGCTCACCGAGGGCAGCGTCGTCGACGACACGGTGCGCAACAGCACCGTGCTGGCCGACCTGCACTCCCTTGGGCTGCGGCTGTCGATGGACGACTTCGGCACCGGGTACTCGTCGCTGTCCCAGCTGCGGCAGCTGCCGATCGACGAGCTGAAGATCGACAAGTCCTTCGTGCTGGGCATGTCCACGAGCCAGAACGAGTCCTTCATCGCCCGGTCGATCGTCGAGCTGGCCCACAACCTGGGCCTGCGGGTCGTCGCCGAGGGGGTGGAGGACGAGGTGACCCGGGACCTGCTCGCCCAGATGGGCTGCGACAAGGTGCAGGGCTTCCTGGTCAGCCGCCCGTTGCCCGAGGACCGGCTGGAGGACTGGCTGCTCGCCCGCACCGGCGTCCGTGGCGCCGCGCCCGGCGCCACCCACCGGCGGCTGTTCGTCCGCACCTGACTGTTAGAGTCTCCCTGCGCCCGGACGCGCGGGGCCCGACCCCGGTGACACAGACCGTGTGACCGCCGGGTAAAGTCTCCGACGGCCCAAGCACGCCCCTTTAGCTCAGTCGGCAGAGCGTCTCCATGGTAAGGAGAAGGTCTACGGTTCGATTCCGTAAAGGGGCTCCGACCACCGGTCCAGTCGCGAGACCGGGCCGCGGTCACCCGGCGGTGT
>JAOPWG010000374.1 GCA_025965775.1 Modestobacter sp.
GCCACGGCCATCACCGCGATGGCGTTGGGCATGCCCTTGGCCATCAGGGTGGTGCCGTCGATCGGGTCGACGGCGACGTCGCAGGCCGGGCCCTGCCCGTCGCCGACCTCCTCGCCGTTGTAGAGCATCGGGGCCTCGTCCTTCTCGCCCTCCCCGATGACGACGACGCCGCGCATGCTGACGGTGCCGATGAGCGCGCGCATCGCGTCGACCGCCGCGCCGTCCCCACCGTTCTTGTCGCCGCGGCCGACCCATCGGCCGGCCGCCATCGCGGCGGCCTCGGTGACCCGGACGAGCTCCATGGCCAGGTTGCGGTCGGGTGCCGGTCGGTCGGCGCTGGACCAGGCGGTTCCCCGGGTGGGGGTGCCCGGGGTGGGGGTGCCGGGCAGCGGGCTCTCGGGCAGGGGAAGGGACAACGGACCTCCTCGGACGACCACCGGCCGACGCTGGCTGACGGGGTGGGAGAGCTGTGCTGCGATCCTAGGGGGCATGGCAGAAACCGGCCCGCACGGTCACCGTCCCGACGAGCAGGCCCCGCCGGTCCACGTCCCCGCCGCCCCGGCCGCCGACCCCGGTGCCGCGGCACCGGCCGGCAGGTCGAAGCTTTCCCCGGCCGAGGTGCGGGCGCTGAAGTTCACCGCACGCAACATGGTCTGGTCCCTGCTGCCGTTGACCGTGCTGATCCTGGTGATGGTCTGGTGGACCCAGCTGCGGCAGCCCGATGTCCCTGTGCGCGCCGTGGAGATCGACACCTCGGTGTACCTGGCGTCCCAGCGGGCGCACTACCCGTTGCTCGTGCCTCAGGGGCTGTCCCGGGAGTGGCAGCCCACCAGCGTGCGCACCGACGCCGGCGCGGCGACCGCGCCAGGCGCCCCGGTGACCCTGCAGATCGGCTGGTACACCCCGGACGGCGAGTACGCCGGCTACGTGATCAGCGACGACGCCGGCGTCGATGCGCTCACGAACGTCCTGAACCACGCCACCGCCGACGGAACCGTCCAGGTGGACGGCCAGGTCTGGCAGCGGTCCACCACCGAGCGCGGTGAGACCGCGCTGACCCGTGCCGAGGGGACGGCGACGCTGCTGGTCACCGGTTCGGCGTCCGAGGCGGAGCTGGAGACCCTGGCGGGCGCGACCGGCCCCTACCGGGCCCCCTGACGCGCACACCTCGCGCGGCCTGACCGCGGGCCGTCAGTCCGGGGCGTCGGCAGGCTGGGCCGCGGCCAGCCGTTCGCGAGCCCGGTCCAGCCAGTGCTGGCAGAGCTCGGCGAGCTGCTCGCCGCGCTCCCACAGCGACAGCGACTCCTCCAGCGTGAGGCCGCCGGCCTCCAGGCGGCGCACCACATCGGCGAGCTCCTCGCGGGCCTGCTCGTAGGTCTGCCTCGGCTCGGCGGGGGTGTCCGGGCCGGTCTCCGGGGCAGGGCTGTCGGTCACGGTGAGCCATCCTCCCCGGTCGCGGTCCGGTCGACGCGGACCGGCAGCCGGCCACCGGCGACCCGCACCTGCAGCCGTTCACCGTCCGCGACCTCGCCGGGGTCGCGGACCAGCGCACCGTCGGCGCGCTGCACGACCGCGTAGCCGCGTTGCAGCGTGGCGGCGGGGGAGAGGGCGGCGACCCGGGCCCGGGCGTGCTCGAGGTCCCGGTCGGCGGCCTCCACCCGGTGCGTGAGCGTGCGGGTGGCCCGGCCGCGCAGCGCCGCGACGTCGTCAGCCCGTCCGGCCAGCAGCCGCGTCGGCTCGGCGAGCACCGGACGGCTGCGCACCGACTCCAGCCAACGCTCCTGCTGATCCAACCGGCCGGCCATCAACGCCCGTGCGCGGGCGCGGAGCCCCTCGACCAGCCGGCTCTGCTCACCGATCTCCGGTACGACCCGGTGGGCCGCGTCGGTGGGAGTGGCGGCCCGGACGTCGGCGACGTGATCGACCAGCGTGGTGTCCGTCTCGTGCCCGACGGCGGTGACCACCGGGGTGCGGGTGGCTGCGATGGCGCGCACCAGACCCTCGTCGGAGAACGGCAGCAGGTCCTCGACCGATCCGCCGCCGCGGGCGATGACGATCACCTCGACCGCGGGATCGGCGTCCAGCCGGCGCAGCCCGTCGATCACCCCGGCGGCCGCGGTCGGGCCCTGGACGGCGCAGTGGTGCATCGAGAACCGGACCGCCGGCCACCGCCGCCGGGCGGTGACCAGGACGTCGCGCTCCGCGGCGCTGTCCCGGCCGGTGATGACCCCCACCACGGCGGGGGCGAAGGGCAGCGGTCGCTTGCGCGCGGCGTCGAACAACCCCTCCGCGGCCAGCAGCCGGCGGATGCGCTCGATCCGGGCCAGCAGTTCCCCCAACCCCACGGCGCGGATCTCGGTGGCTCGCAGGCTGAAGGAGCCGCGGGCGACGTAGTAGTCCGGCCGAGCCCGGACGACCACCCGGGCGCCCTCCGCGAGCTCCAGCCCCGGGCGGTCGGCGACGTCGCGGTGGCAGGTCACCGGCACCGACAGATCGGCCGCCGGATCGCGCAGGGTCAGGAACACGGTGGCCGCGTTGCCCCGGCGGGACAGCTGGGCCACCTGGCCCTCGACCCAGACCTCGCCCAGCCGGCCGATCCACTCGGCTACCTTGCGGGCCACGGTGCGCACCGGCCAGGGCGACTCAGGGGTGGACGGGCTGGTCACGTGCCTCCTCGCTGTCGCTCGTCGAGCCCGTGACCCACGGTGCTGTGCCGCCGCGTGACCTCGCACGCTCGGTGCTGTGCCGCCGCGTGACCTCGCACGCTCGGTCACGTGCGGAGCCTGCCAGGTGCCGGCACCGCACCACCGGGCCCGGGGTCAGGCCGACGGCGCGGTGAGCTTGGCCAGGCGGTTGGACAGCAGGGTCACGTACGGCGCGCGGTCCTGGGTGGCGCGCTCGTAGTCCAGCAGCGCGGTGACCCGCTCGGCGTCGAAGCTGCGCAGCCGGCCGCGCAGCGTCGGGATGCTGAATCCGTCGTAGCCCTCCACCGGCGGGGTGCGTGCGGCCTGGGAGTCGGCGGCCTCGGGCACGGTCTCGGCGGGGGCCGTCTGCCCGGCTCCTGCGGCCTCCTCGTCGGCGACGGTCGCGACCGCGTCGGCGGCCAGGTCATCGGCCACGTCGTCGGCGACCGACTCCGGCAGCGCCACGGCCAGCTCGGCGTCCACGGCACCGGCCAGCTCGTCCACCGCCTCGGTGACCAAGTCGGCAGGCGGGTCGGCCGGCAACACGGCGACCTCCGCGTCACTGATGCCCGCAGCGTCCTCGCCGGCCAGGGTCTCGAAGGCAAGCACGTCGGCCAGCGGGGCTTCGTCGGCCAGCGGGGCCTCGTCGGACGCCGGCGGTGCCGCGTCGGCGACGTCCACGACGGTGCCGTCCGGGGTCACCCATGTGTCCCCGGCGAGCCCCTCGACGCCTACGTCGGCACCCGGGTCGAGGTCGGTGGGCTCGACGATCTCGACGATCTCGACGATCTCGACGATCTCGTCGCTGAGTTCGACGGTCAGGTCGTCGGTGGGGTCCTCGACCAGCTCGACGACCCGGTCGAACGCCGAGCTGCGCGGCGCCGGTCGGTCACCGGGCGCGGTCGTCGGCGGCAGGTCCTCGTCGAAGGTGGCCATCCCGGGCTCGGCCTCGCCCCGCAGCCCGGTGAAGACCTCGTCGCCACGGGCGACCAGGCCGGAGTACTGCTGTTGCAGTCGGAGCGAGGTCTGCATCGCCAGACCGAGCAGCCTCACCGGCAGTCCCGGGAGCATCTGGGGCAGCTTGCGGGCCTCGTCCAGGACGGTGGCGGCCAGTCCGGCCACAGCCCGGACGGCCTCGGGGATCTCTCGAGCCATGACACCAGCCTGCCGTACGGCGGCCCGTACGGCAGCCTGACCGTCCGCGCCGTCATCCGGCCGGACGCATGTCACCCACCCCGACCGGTCGCGGCCGGCCACCGGACACCCCCCCGCACTTACCATGGGTGCATGGCTGAACCGCGCGGACGCGTCCTGCTCGCCGATCCCCGGGGCTACTGCGCCGGGGTGGACCGGGCGGTGGTCGCGGTCGAGCGGGCACTGGAGATCCATGGCGCGCCGGTCTACGTGCGCAAGCAGATCGTCCACAACAAGCACGTCGTCGCCACTCTGGAGCGCAAGGGCGCGGTGTTCGTGGACGAGACAGACGAGGTGCCCGAAGGGGCCGTCGTCGTGTTCAGCGCCCACGGGGTGTCCCCGGCGGTGCGCGAACAGGCGCAGGAGCGGTCGCTGAAGACGATCGACGCGACCTGCCCGCTGGTGAGCAAGGTCCACCAGGAGGCCAAGCGGTTCGCCAAGGACGACTACGACATCCTGCTGATCGGCCACCGCGGCCACGAGGAGGTCGAGGGCACCGCCGGGGAGGCGCCGGGCCACATCCAGCTCGTCGACGGCGCCGAGGACATCGCCACCGTGCAGGTCCGCGACCCGGAGAAGGTCGTCTGGCTGTCCCAGACCACCCTCTCGGTCGACGAGACGCTGGCGACCGTCGACTCGTTGAAGAACCGCTTCCCCGGGCTGCAGAGCCCGCCCAGCGACGACATCTGCTACGCCACCCAGAACCGCCAGCAGGCCGTGAAGCAGATGGCCGGCGAGTGCGACCTGGTGCTCGTGGTCGGGTCGACCAACTCGTCGAACTCGGTGCGGCTGGTCGAGGTGGCGCTGGAGGCCGGGGCGCGTGACTCGCACCTGGTGGACTTCGCCAGCGAGATCGACGAGGCCTGGCTCGCCGGCGTCGGCACGGTCGGGGTGACCAGTGGCGCGTCCGTGCCGGAGATCCTCGTCTCGGAGGTGCTGGACTGGCTCGCCGAGCGGGGCTACCCCGACGTGGAGACGGTGAAAGCCGCCGAGGAGCGCCTGGTGTTCGCTCTCCCACACGAGCTCAAGCCCCGGCGCACAGCGCTGGCCGTCGACCCCGGCTGACCACCGCGTCTCACGCCCCAGCCCCCGGCTGGACACACGACGACGGCCCGGCACCTCCGCGGAGGCGCCGGGCCGTCGTCGTGCGGAGGATCAGCGGCGGGCGATGAGCCGTCCGAAGGCGATCACCAGTGCCGCTCCGAATGCCAGGCCCATGGCCGGGAAGCCGCGGATCAGGAGCGTGGCCAGCGTAGGCAGGCTGAACGTGGCCGAGGGGGCCATGGTGATGTTGACCAGCGCCACCGCGACGAAGACCAGCGGGGGTGCGACGACGACGCTCAGCAGGTCACGGCGCCGCACCAACAGGGCGGCGAGCACGGAGCCGAGCAGCAGGGCGACCAGCGTGATCGTGCCCAGCCCGACACCGATGTAGGAGTCCGCGGCCGCGGCCGCCAGGGTGAGGACGAACATGCCGACCACGGCGATCGCACCGCGCGTGCGGGGACCGGAGGCGGCTGCCTGCTGCCGCGCCGGGGTGCGGGGCGACCGGTGGTCGTCCCGGCGGCCGGCCGGGGGGACCGGCGGACGGCGCGCACCCGGGGCCCGGTCCGCGGTCCGGTCGCGGTCCTCGGGGATGTGGGGCCGCTCGACACGGGGGGTCGCTGCCGACCGGTCCCGCCCGACCCGGTCCGCCGCACGGCCGCGCGGCGCGCCGCCGCCCGCCCGGGGATCCGGGTAGCCGCGGCGGGCCGACCCGGCACCGCTGCGCTCTGCGCGCACGCCGTCCTCCCGCCTCGCCTCGACAGCACTGCTGGGAGCGATGGTGCACCTCCTCGTGGCCGGTGGAGAGCGTGGGAACCACCGATCGCGCCACGCTAACGGCCCCGGCTGGCAGAGGCCTGGAAGTAGCCGGGAGTGGCGAGTCACTTGTTTTCAGTAGCGACGCGCCATTGGTGCAGGTGGGACGGCGGAGGACCAGTGGGGCGCTGAGGCCGCAGCGTCACCCCGCCGCCTCACCCCCCGTGGCTCACCTCACCCCCGTGGCTCACCTCACCGTGTCAGCCCGTGGCCCCGTCCCGGTCGGGCACCGCGTCCTCGGTGTCCTCGGTGCCGTGCCGGCTCCTCATCGGGCCGGCGTGCTGGGCCGGGGGAGGCACCACGGTCTCGGCCGGCACCGACCGCAGCGTGCGCACGGCGCCCTCGGCCGGTCCCGGCGTGGGCACCGGGGACTCAGCGACCCCGAGGTCGTCGAACCGGCGGGCGGCCACCAGCACGGAGTTCTCGTAGGACCCGACCGTCTCGTTGTAGCGGCTCAGCGTCGACCCCAGCGCCGAGCCCAGCCGGGTGAGGTGCCCGGACAGCGTGGTCAGTCGGGTGTGCACCGTCCGCCCGACCTCCAGGACCGCGGTGGCGTCGCGGGCCAGGCGCTCCTGCCGCCACGAGTAGGCCACCGTGCGCAGCAGGGCCAGCAGCGTGCTCGGTGTCGCGATCACCACGTCGCGGGCGAAGCCGTGCTCCAGCAGGCCGGGCTCGGCCTCCAGCGCGGTGATGAGGAAGCCGTCGGAGGGGACGAAGAGCACGGTGAACGGCGCTGCCGACCCGAATGCAGTGGGGTACTGGCGGCCGGCGAGGGCGTCGACGTGGGTGCGCAGCTGGCGGGCGTGCTCGGCGATCCGCTGCAGACGCACCGACTCGTCGGTGGCCTGGACCGCCTCGATGTACCCCGCGAAGGGCACCTTGGCATCGACCACCACCTGACGTCCGTCGGCCAGGGTGACCACCAGGTCCGGGCGAACCCGAGCACCGTCGGCGGTCGTGCCGGCAGGCTGCTCGACGAAGTCGCAGTGCTCGAGCAGGCCGGCGACCTCCACCACCCGGCGCAGCTGCACCTCGCCCCACCGGCCGCGCACGTGCGGGGTGCGCAGCGCGGTGACCAGCGCGGCGGTCTCCTGGCGGAGCTGGGCGGAGGTCGCCCCGACGGTGCCGACCTGTTCGCGCAGCTCCCCGTGCGCGGTGGCGCGGTCACGCTCGATCCCGGCGAGGACCCGGTGCAGGTGGTCCAGCGACTCGTGCACCGGTTCCAGACCGTCGGCCACGGGCCGTCGGCGGCCCAGCATCGACACGAGCCCGAGGGTGACGGCGGTGGCCAGCAGTGCGCCGACCAGGAGCCCGAGCAACAGGGAAGCGGCGTCCATGGCTGCAGCGTGCCGCAGGGGTCCGACAGTTCCGGGCAGGCGGCTCTCAGACGGGCACCGGGGCGTGCTCGGCCTCGTGGTCGAGCAGCCAGCGCTTCACCGGCGTCCCCCAGCGGAAGCCGCCCAGCCCACCGCCGGTGGCCAGCACCCGGTGGCAGGGCACGAACAGCGCCGCGGCATTGCGCCCGCAGGCCGCCGCGGCGGCCCGGACGGCCGCGGGGCGTCCGCAACGGGCGGCGAAGGCAGCGTAGGTGTCCGGCTGGCCGGCCGGGACCGTGCGCAGCACCTCCCAGGCGTCCTCGAGGAAGGGCCCCGAGCGCTGCCGGACCGCGACGGTGTCGATGGCGGTGACGTCCCCGCCGTAGAAGGCCTCCACGACGTCGAGCACCGGCAACCAGTCGGCGTGCTCGACCCAGGTCGGGCGGAGCTGACGGTGCACGACGGGCAGCAGGTCACTGACGTCGGCGGTCCAGCCGCTGGCCAGCACGACGTCGGCACCCTCGAACGAGGTCACGACGACGGTGAACGGGCCGGGCGGCGTGGCGACGGTGGTGTACCGGGCCGGCGGGTGGTTCATGAGGCGCTCCGATCGGGGGACGGGCGGCGGGTGAAGAGTTCGGGGACGGCCAGGGCCCACAGGTGCATCACGGCGTAGGAGCGCCACGGTCGCCAGCGGGTCGCGGCGTCCACGTCCGAACTGCCGAGGGTCCTCAGACTGCGGCGCAGCGCAAGGTCTCCCGGAACCCAGACGTCCGGATCGGCCAGTCCGCGCAACCCGACCAGCGCCGCGGTCCAGGGACCGATGCCGGGCAACGCCAGCAGCTCCCGGCGGGCCTCGTCCCGGTCGGACCCCGGCCCCAGCACGACGCGGCCCTCGGCCAGCGCGGTGGCCAGCGACTGCACGGTGCGCTGCCGGGCGCCGGTGAGCCCGATGGCGTTCAGATCCGCGTCGGCCAGCGCTTCGGCGCGCGGGAAGGCGTGCGTGAGGCGGCCGACCGGCGCGGGCAGCGGCTGGCCGGCGGCAGTGACCAGGCGGGCGGTGAGTGTGCGGGCGCCGGCGACCGACACCTGCTGTCCGAGCACCGCCCGGACGGCCATCTCCGGGGCGTCGGGCGAGGTGGGCACCCGGCGTCCGGGGGCACCGGCGACCAGGGCGGCCAGCGCGGGATCGGCGCCGAGCACCTCGTCGACCGCGGTGGGGTCGGCGTCCAGGTCCAGCAGCCGGCGGCAGCGGGACACCGCCGTCCCCAGGTCGCGCAGTCGGGTCAGCTGCAGCCGGGCGGTCACCGCCGTGCCGCCGGGAGCGGGGGACAGCCGGACGACGGCCGGCCCGTGCGGCAGGTCGAGCACCCGGCAGAACGTCGTCCCGTCCCACTCCTCCAGCCCGGGGGTGGCGTGCGCGCCGAGGAAGTGCAGCACCTCGTCGGCGGCGAAGGGAGCCCGGGCGGCCAGCCGCAGGGTCAGCCACCCGGGACTGCCGCCGTCCTCCCGTGGACCGGCCGGGCGCAACGCGGTCGGGGTGGTGGCGAAGACCGCCTGCACTGTGTCGTTGAACTGCCGGATGCTGGCGAACCCGGAGGCGAAAGCCACCTCGGCCATCGACAGCCGGGTCGTCTCGATGAGCAGCCGCGCGGTCTGCGCCCGCTGTGCCCGGGCCAGTGCGAGCGCCCCGACACCGAGCTCGGCGACGAGCATCCGGTGCAGTTGGCGCTCGGAGTACCCGAGCCGGGCCGCCAGTCCCGGGACGCCGCTGCGCTCCACCTCGCCGTCGGCGATCAGCCGCATGGCGCGGGCGACGACGTCGGCCCGCACGTCCCACTCGGGTGACCCGGGGACGGCGTCGGGGCGGCAGCGGCGGCAGGCGCGGAACCCGGCGGCCTGGGCGCCGGCGGCGGTGGGGAAGAAGGTGACGTTGTGCGCCAGCGGCGTGCGGGCCGGGCAGGACGGGCGGCAGTAGATGCCGGTGGTGTGCACGCCGGTGAAGAACCAGCCGTCGAAGCGCGCGTCGCGGCTGGCGACCGCGCGGTAGCGGCGTTCGACGTCCACGGTGTGCGGCATGCACCCAGGATGACAG
>JAOPWG010000392.1 GCA_025965775.1 Modestobacter sp.
CGAGCACGAACTCCCCCGGGTGCAGCACGAACGGCTCGTCGTCGGCCGGCTCGACCAGCGTGGTCAGGTCGTCCTGCTGGAGAGCCGGGTCGATGTGGGTGTAGCGCGCGTTGTTGAAGACCCGGAACAAGCGGTCCAACCGCACGTCGATGCTCGCGGGCTGGACCATGCCGGCGTCGAAGGGCTCGATGCCCAGCCGTCCGGCGTCCAGCGGGGCACGGATGTCACGGTCGGACAGCAGCATGGCGGGGAGTCTAGGGAGCCGGACGGCACCGGCCCTGGTCCTGGTCGCGGAGGGGACCTCGGTCGCCCACGCGCGTCCTCTCCGAGGCCGCCATCAGTGGCGCACTAATGACTGCACGTGGTCGTCCGACTTCATCAGGTCACCATTCGGGACGACCGGGAAGGTCGACCCTCGACCCCGGCCGCCGACGTGCCGTCCGGCACGCGGACGACTCCTCCTCCGGCGGCGCTACCCCGCGCCCCGCGGACCGGCGACAGCGGGTGGGGCGGCTCCACCCCGGTGAGCGGGGTGGGCCCGGCCGGCCGGCGGACGGCGAGGTACGCCTCGCTGGGGGCCGGCTCCTGGTCGCGGGACCACCGCACGAGCTGCCGCGGCGTCCTGGTCCGTACGGCCGCGCCCGGTCGGGTACGGACCGGGCGCGGGGGTC
Source organism: Modestobacter sp. (assembly GCA_025965775.1). GTDB lineage: Bacteria > Actinomycetota > Actinomycetes > Mycobacteriales > Geodermatophilaceae > Modestobacter. Next base: position 672 of record JAOPWG010000392.1, read on the forward strand.
TTGCTACGCTCTCCGACGAGGGCCGCAGGGCCCGTCGCGGGTGTAGTTCAATGGTAGAACATCAGCTTCCCAAGCTGACAGTGCGAGTTCGATTCTCGTCACCCGCTCTCCGCCCACCCGGCCGTCGGTGCGTCGGGCCGCTGCACGATGCTCCTCCACGTGAGCAGTGCACCTCCGGCCGCCCGGACGGTCGTCCGCACGGCCCCCACCGCCGATCTGTCCCCCGCCGAGCTCCGCCGGCTCCGGGCCTTCCTGGACGTCGCGTTCCTCGGGAACTTCGACGACGACCACTGGTCGCACGCCCTCGGGGGCGTGCACGTGCTGGCGACCGTCGACGGCGAGCTGGCCGGGCACGCCTCGGTCGTGGGCCGCGACATGATCGCCGGGGAGCAGACGCTGCGCACCGGGTACCTCGAGGCGGTCGGGACCGGCGAGGCGCACCGCCGCCGCGGGGTCGCCTCCGCGGTGATGGAGACCACCGAACGACTGGTCACCGGGGGGTTCGAGCTCGGCGCCCTGGCCGCGAGCGAGGACGGCGCGCGGCTCTACCGGCGCCGCGGCTGGCTGCCCTGGCGCGGCCCTCTGGCCGGGCTCACCCCGGCCGGGATCGTGGACACCCCGGACGAGCAGGTGTTCGTGCTGCCCACCCCGGCCACCCCGGCCGGACTGGACCCCGAGAGCCGACTGGTCTGCGGCTGGCGACGGGGCGAGCTCTGGTGACGGGCGACACGCCCGGCCGCCGTACCCGAGGCCACGAGGCGCAGCAGCCACGTCGCTGTCCGTGGTGACACGCTCCACTCGGTTGCATTCCTGAACCATTTGAACTCGGAACGAGGGCGTCCGGGCACTAGGTCCCTACCCGGTCGGCTCCGGCGGGGCCACGATCTTGGGCATGCGCAACGTCCGGCCCGTCCACCCGGAGCCCGAGACCCCCGTCCTCCACGACGTCCCGAACACTTTCACCTCCGATGCCGGGGGCAGCGCACGCCAGGAACCCCCCACGCAGTTGAAGGTCGCGCCTCTGCTGGCACCCGTTCCGCCCGCCCCCACCGTGCTCCTGTCCGTCCGGCGGCAGCATCCCTGGCTGCTCGTGGTGGTCGACGACACGCCCTCCGCGTACGGCTCCCTGGTCTGGGCGCTGCGCGAGGCGGCCCGCCGCGAGGCCACGGTGGTCGCCGTCGCCGTGGCCGACGAGTCGGAGCCCGACCACACGCGACTGGAGGAGCTCGACGCGCTCGTCCGGCGGGCCACCGAGGAGACCGGCGGGTCCGCGCACGTGCGGACCGCCGTCCTGGACGCCGTCGTCCTCGCCGCACTGACCGGCGCCACGCGCGGTGCCGACCTCGTCGTCGTCGGCGCTGCCGGCAAGACGCTGCTCCGCCCGGCCGTCCCCCGCACCCCGGTACGGCGCATCGCCCGGGGCGCCTGACCTCCCGACAGCACGCCCGGGCCCTGACCCCGCCCGGGCCCACCATCCACCCCTGACACGCGGCCTCCGTGGGTCAGGGGTGGAGGTCGGGCTCCCGCAGCCGGGTGGCGAGGATGGCCGCCTGGGTGCGCCGCTCGAGCCCCAGCTTGGCCAGCAGGTGCGAGGTGTAGTTCTTCACGGTCTTCTCGGCGAGCCCCATCCGGTCGGCGATCTGCCGGTTGGTCAGCCCCTCCCCGATCAGCCGCAGCACCGTGCGCTCACGCTCGGTGAGCCCCTCCAGCCGGTCACCGACCAGCTCACGGCGGCGACCCTCCACGACACCGGTGAGCCCGGCAGGCGTCAGCGGCAGACCGGCCGCCATCACGTGGACGGCCGCGATCAGCGTCCGGCTGCGAACCGGCTTGCGCAGGTGGGCCGAGACCCCGGGCCCCATCGCCGGCACCTGCGCATCACCGGCGTCGTCGACCGACAGCAGCAGGAAGCGCAGCCGCGGCAGTGCACCCCGCAACCGCCGGCATACCTCCGCGGCGCCGACCAGCGGCAGGTCCAGGACGACGATGTCGGCCCGCACCGCCGGCACCCGGACCAGGCCGTCGGCCGCCGTGGCGGCCTCCCCGACGACGGTCAGGTGGGGATCGTCGCCCAGCACCCCGGCCAGGCCCCGGCGGAAGACCTCGTCGGAGCACAGCAGGAAGACCCGCACCGGACCGGAAGCGGCCACGCATCCTCCTCGGCCCTCCGCGTCGAGGGCGGTGAACGCGAGGCTAGGGCCGGCGCCGGGGCACAGGAAGGAGTTGCTGCGCGGCCCGTCAGGCGGGCAGCAGCAACACCGCGTACAGGGTGAGCCCGGGCCCGAACGCCATCGCCACGACCGGCCCCTCGACGTCGGCGAGCTCGTCGAGCACCAGCAGCACCGTCGCCGAGGAACAGTTGCCGTGCTCGGCGAGCACTCGCCGGGAGGCGGCCATCTGCACCTCGGACAGGCCCAGCTCGTCGCGGACGACGTCGAGGATGCGGGGCCCGCCCGGGTGCACGGCCCAGCCGGCCACGTCCTCGGACCGCAGGCCGGCGCCGTCCAGCAGCTCGTCGACCACCTCGGCGACGTGCCGGGCCAGGACGTCGGGCACCCGCGGGGACAGCCCCATCCGGAAACCGAGGTCGGTGACGTCCCAGGTCATGTGGTCGGCGGTGGAGGGGTCCGTGCGGGCCACCATGCCGGCCATCCGCCGTCCGCGCCCGGCACCGGGCTCGACCACGACCGCCGCCGCGGCGTCGCTGAACAGCGCGTGCGCCACCACCTGCTCCATGTCCCCCTGCGCCGGTTGGACGTGCAGGCTGGTCAGCTCACAGCACAGCAGCACCTCCGGACGGGACCGGGCCGTCACGAAGTCGCTGATCGCGCCCAGCCCGGGGAGGGCGGCATAGCAGCCCATGTGCCCGACGAGCAGGCGCTGCAGCCCGCGCGGCATGCCCAGGTCGCTGGCCAGGCGGATGTCCAGCCCAGGTGTGGCGTACCCGGTGCAGGTGACGACGGCGAGCAGCCCGACGTCCCGGGGCGCCAGGCCCGCGGCGTCCAGTGCTCCGGCGACCGCCTGCTTGCCCAGCGGCAGCGCCTCGGTGACGTAGCGCTGCATCCGGGCCCCGGTGCCCCAGGTCGAGAGGTCCTCGACCATCGGGTTGGCGACCGCGTGCCGGGTCCGGACGCCGGTCGCCTTGAAGATCCGCTCGGCCGCCCGGACGCCGGCGTAGTGCTTGGCGAAGAAGCCTTCCCAGACCGCCTCCTGCTCGTAGGTCGCCGGCAGTGCCCGGCCGGCACCGGTGAGGACCGCCGCCGTCACGGGCATGTCACCAGCGCGTTCGGATCCAGCCGGCCGACCTGGCTCATGGGCTCGACGGTACGGGCGCGACCGGCACACCGCCGCTCCAGTCCGCCACCGGTCAGCGCTTCCGGCCGTACCCGGCGAACAGGACGCCGGTGTAGCGCATCGGCCGCATCCGGACGGTCTCCCGGCGACCCCGCCGCCACGCGAGCAGGTCCGGCAGGGACGGGCGCAGGCCGACCAGGTGCAGGTCCAGCCCGACGCGGGCGGCGGTGGCGACGAGTGCGGCCCGGTCGACGAACAGCGCGGGGTCGTGGATGCCCGGCGGCGGCCCACCGGGCACGCGCTCGCCGATCCGCACAGCGACCAGGCCGGCCAGCCGGGTCGCGGCGATCGCGTCCACGACCAGCGTGCCGCCGGGCTTGAGCAGCCGGGCGCACTCGGCGAGCACCCGGCCGTCGTCGGCCACGTGCTCGAGGATCTCCCCGGCGACCACGGCGTCGGCACACCCGTCGGCCAGCGGGACGTCGAGCACCGACCCCCGGACCACCGCCACACCGTGCGTCCGGGCCAGCCGGAGCCCGGCGAGCCCGAGGTCGACACCGACGTGCCGGTAGCCGAGCCGGGCGACGTGCGGTGCCATCAGGCCACCGCCGCAGGCGAGGTCCACCAGCACCGCCCCGGGCGCCGGCGGCGGCGGCACGTGCTCGGCCCGGGAAGCGGCCAGCCAGTGCAGCACGGCGAAGCCGCCGGCCGGCTCCCACCACTGATCGGTCAGCTCGTCGTACTGCGCCGGGTCGTTGCGCACCCGGCCCACGGGATCCGCCACGGGGACGACGCTACGTCTCCAGCGGCGCGCGGACCCGGTGTCACCAGCGAACACCTGCAGCGCACTCCCGGTTGTCGATCGCCCGCAGCTGCGGTACCGCTGTGCCATGGGACAGAGACGGAGCGACGTGCGCCGGTCGGCGGCCGACCGCGGCGAGCGGCCCGAGGCCGTGCTGGACCGCAACGTCAACGACCTCCTGCAGGAGATCCGGGTGGCCACGGCCGGGGTGCAGTTCCTGTTCGCCTTCCTGCTCACCCTGCCGTTCACCCAGCGCTTCACCCACCTGGGCGCCGTCGACACCACCGTCTACACGGTCACCCTGCTGAGCACCGCCATCGCCGCGCTCGTGCTCATCGCCCCGGTCGCCTTCCACCGGGTGCTGTTCCGTCAGCACGAGAGGGACGCCGTGGTCGCCTTCGCCGACCGGGCGCTGCTGATCGGGCTGGTCCTGCTGCTGGTGGGTATCGACAGCGCCGTCCTGCTGGTGCTCGACGTGGTGCTGGGCCGCGGCCCGGCGGTGGCCGGGTGCGTGATGATCATGGTCATCGGGCTGGGCACCTGGTTCCTGCTGCCCTGGCGACACCGCTCCCGGACGGCGCGCTGACCCGCCGCGGGCCCATCTGGTACCTCTGGGGGCCCGCTCCCCGCTCCCGGAGGTTCCCCGTGTCGGTCCTGGTCGTCGGCAGTCTCAACGAGGACGTGCTGGTCACCGTCGACCGGCTACCCGGCCGGGGGGAGACGGTGATCGGCTCCGCGGTCACCGTCGCCCCGGGCGGCAAGGGCGCCAACCAGGCCGCCGCCGCGGGACGGCTGGGTGGCGGGGTGGCGATGATCGGGCGGGTCGGGGACGACCCGGCCGGCGACCGACAGCGTGCGGCGCTGGCCGACGCTGGCGTGCACGTGGGGCTGGTGCGGTCCACGCCCGGCGAGCTGACCGGCACCGCCACCATCCCGGTCGAGGCGGAGGGCGGGGAGAACCTGATCGTTGTCGTCCCCGGCGCCAACGCCGCCCTCCTGCCCGTCGACGTCGACGTCGCGGAGCTGCGGCAGGCCACGGTGGTGCTGCTGCAACTGGAGACGCCACTGGAGACGGTGCTGGCCGCCGCCGGGGCCGCCGCCGGCATCGTCGTCCTGAACCCGGCCCCACCGCAGCCGCTGCCGGCCGACCTGCTCGCCCTGGTCGACGTCCTGGTGCCCAACGAGCACGAGCTGCGGCGGCTGACCGGCGCGGACCACGGGGATCGGGATCCCGCTGCACTCGTCGAGCTGGCCCGCGGCCTGGGCGCCGGCTCCGTGGTGGTCACCCTGGGCGCCCGGGGGGCGCTCGTCGTGCCGGTCGAGGGCGACGCCGTCCTGCAGGCGCCGCCGAGCGTGCAGGCGGTGGACACCACCGGTGCCGGGGACTGCTTCTGCGGCGCGCTGGCCCAGGCGCTCGCCCGCGAGGAGCCCCTGGCCGGGGCGGTTCGCTACGCGGTGGCCGCGGCGGCGGCCTCGACGACCGGGGCCGGGGCCCGCGGGGCGCTCCCGGACCACGCCGCGGTGACGGTGCTGCTCCCCTCGGTGCCCCCGGCGGTCCCGGTCACCTGAGCCACGGTTGCCCGCGGCCGCGGCGGGGCACGGCGCTGCCCATGACCGAGAGCGCACCGCAGCGTGCCAGTGACGTGGACCAGCCCGACGGCGGCGGCCCCTCCCGCGACGCGGAGGGAACCGGCCGCACGCCGCACCCCGACCAGCCCGCCGAGGGCCCCGACGACGCGGGACCCGACGACGCAGGGACCGGCGTCGACCCGGCGGCCCCGGCGACCGGCGTCTGAGCCCTCCTGCGCCGCGTCGACACCCGCCGCGAGTGAGCGACGTCTCACCCCCCGGAAGGAGGTCACCTGGTGCGGGGCTGTTTCCGGCCCGGTGACGGAGAGGAAGCTGGGCACATGCACAACAGCGACGACACCACGACGGTCGAGCACGACACCACCCGCGCCCACGGGTCCGACGAGGCGCACGACGAGCGCACCCCCGTCGTCCGGATGCTGGCCAATCCCCGCCGGGTACGTCGCGCCTGACCCTCGGGCCGCACCCGGCGCGACCGTCACTCCCGTCCCGGAGCCCGGTTACGGCGGCTCGGCGCGGCCGCCTCGCTGGTCACGCACCGCTGTCACACCCGCACCACGGACCCCCGTCGTCCCGGGACACAGCCCCCTTCCCAGTGACGCAGCGCAATCGGGTCGTGGTCCCGGCGTGCCGCGAACTGCTCCGTCACGCCGTGCTGCACGATCCGTTCGTGACTGCCGCAGCCCTTCCCCTGCACCCCGCCGACGACGGTCCGGCGCCGCTCCGCCGCTCCCGCGCCGAGCGGCAGGAGATCGTCCTGGACACCGCGGAGCGGCTCTTCTCCACCCGGAGCTCGCGCAGCGTCGGCATGGACGAGCTGGTCCGCGAGACCGGGCTGGGCAAGATGACGGTGTACCGGCTCTTCAAGAGCAAGGACGACCTGGTCGGCGCCTACCTCTCGCGCAAGGCCGCCACCGTCCTCAGCTTCATCGACGCCGAGCTCATCCGGCTGCAGGGTGACCCCCGCGCCGCACTGATGTCGGTCGTCGACGCGGTGGAGAAGGACGTGACCCGCACCGGCTTCCGCGGCTGCCCCTTCACCAACGTCAGCAGCGAGTACGACGACCCGCAGCACCCGGCGCGCAGCGCCGCGGCCGACTACAAGTACGAGCTGCACATGCGCCTGCTGTCGCTGGCCGGCGAGCTGGTCCCCGGCTACGGCGAGGACCTCGCCGCCCAGGTGCACCTGATCATCGACGGCATGTACCTCTCCGGCGGCCTCCTGGGCCCCGACGGCCCGGCGTCGCACGGCCGCGACCTGGCCGAGCGGCTCATCGACACCG
>JAOPWG010000412.1 GCA_025965775.1 Modestobacter sp.
GCAGCACCACCGAGGCCACCAGCGGGGAGGACGAGGTCCGCCGCATCGACGGTGAGCGCCTGGACCTCGCGCCGCTGGTCCGCGACGCCGTCGTCCTCGCCCTGCCGCTGGCCCCTACCTGCACCCCGGACTGTGCCGGCCTGTGCGTCGACTGCGGCGAGCGGCTCGACGACCTCCCGGCCGACCACTCGCACGAGGTCATCGACCCCCGGTGGGCCGGGCTCGCCGCCCGTCTCGCCGACACGACCGATAGCGCGGAGGGGTCCCAGCCGGGGCCCGCCCGTACCAACCCAGAGGAGAACTGACCGTGGCCGTCCCGAAGCGGAAGATGTCCCGGAGCAACACCCGCTCCCGCCGGTCGCAGTGGAAGGCCACGGCCCCCACCCTGGCGCCCTGCCCGAACGCGGCCTGCCGCGAGCTCAAGCCGCCGCACCAGGCGTGCCCCACCTGCGGCCAGCACGACGGCCGTCAGGTCCTCGCGGTCTGACCTGACCCGCACAAGACCCAGCGTGGCGACGACGATCACTCCTCCGCTGCCCCCGGCCGGGCCCGTACCGGCCGGGGAGTCCAGCGGAGGCTCGCCTGCCGGGCCCGAGCACGCCCGGACGGCGACCGCCTGGCTGCTCGACACCCTGGGTGTCGAGCTCCCCGGCGACCTGCTCTTCCTGGCGCTGACCCACCGCTCGTACGCCTACGAGCACGGCGGCCTGCCGACCAACGAGCGCCTGGAGTTCCTCGGCGACTCGGTCCTCGGCCTGGTCGTCACCGACGAGCTCTACCGCAGCCACCCCGGCCTACCCGAGGGGCAGCTGGCCAAGCTGCGGGCCTCGGTGGTCAACATGACCTCCCTGGCCAGGGTGGCGCGGGGCCTCGGGGTGGGCGGCATCGGTCCGCACCTGCTGCTGGGTCGGGGGGAGCAGACCACCGGCGGCCGGGAGAAGGACTCGATCCTGGCCGACGCGCTCGAAGCGCTGCTGGGTGCGGTGCACCTCGGCCTGGGGCTGGACACCGCCGCCGGGCTGATCCATCGGCTGTTCGACCCACTGCTGGCCGAGTCGGCCACCCGCGGCGCCGGCCTGGACTGGAAGACCAGCCTGCAGGAGCTCGGTGCCGCCCGTGGGCTGGGCGCCCCGGCCTACGCGGTCGAGGACGACGGGCCCGACCACGCCAAGACGTTCACCGCCGTCGTCATGCTCGGGGGGACCGTGCGCGGCCGGGGCACCGGGCGGACCAAGAAGGCCGCCGAGCAGGAGGCCGCCGAGACCGCCTGGCGCGCGTTGTCCACCGAGGGCTGAGCCGTGCCCGAACTGCCCGAGGTCGAGGTGGTCCGGCGCGGACTGGACCGCTGGGTCGCCGGGCGGACGGTTGCCGAGGTGGAGGTGCGCCACCCGCGGGCGGTCCGGCGCCACCTGGAGGGCGCGGACGCCTTCATCGCTGCGCTGACCGGCCGGACGCTCGCCGCGGCCCATCGGCGCGGCAAGTACCTGTGGCTGCCGCTGGCCGAGGCCGACGGCAGCCCGGTCGGCGCGGCCCTGGTCGCGCACCTGGGCATGAGCGGGCAGCTGCTGGTGGAGAAGCCCACCTTGCCCGACGAGGTGCACCTGCGTGCCCGGTTCCGTTTCACCGACGGTGGCCGCGAGCTGCGCTTCGTCGACCAGCGCACCTTCGGGGGGCTGGTGGTGGAGGACGCCCCGGACGGGGTGGCGCTGCCGCCGCGCCTGGCGCACATCGCGATCGACCCGCTGGACCCCGGCTTCGACGGGGCGGCGTTCTCCGCGGCGCTGCGTCGGCGGCGCACCGAGGTCAAGCGCGCCCTGCTGGACCAGACGCTCATCGGCGGGGTGGGCAACATCTACGCCGACGAGGCGCTGTGGCGCGCGCGGCTGCACGGCAGCCGTCCCACCGACCGGCTCACCCGCCCGCAGGTGACCGGCCTGCTCGACGGCGTGCGCGCCGTGCTCGGGGAGGCGCTGGCGCAGGGCGGCACCTCCTTCGACTCGCTCTACGTCGACGTGAACGGGCAGAGCGGCTACTTCTCCCGGTTCCTCGCCGTCTACGGGCAGGAGGACCGGCCCTGCCCGCGCTGCGGCACGCCGATCGTCCGGGAGTCGTTCATGAACCGCTCCAGCTACAGCTGCCCGACCTGCCAGCCGCCCCCGCGTGCGCGCCGGAGCACACGGTGAGCGACCGCGTACGCGTGTCCGCCTCGGTGAGCGGCCGTGTCCAGGGCGTCGGATACCGGGCCTACGTGGTCGGGCAGGCGACGGTTCGTAACCTGGCCGGGTCGGCGACCAACCTGCCCGACGGCCGGGTGCAGGTCATCGCCGAGGGGCCGGCCGACGACGTCCGTGCGCTGGTCGCGGCGCTGTCCGGGCCCGGCGCCCCCGGCCGGGTGACCGGCGTGGAGCAGCGCACCGAGGAGCCCCGGGGTCTGTCCGGTTTCACCGCGGGGTGACCAAGATGACATGCCCCCGACACGAGCGAGGCCCCGTCGGACCGTTGACCGGGGTCCCGGCGGGTGTCACCCTGAGTGCACAGCGCCCCGCGCAGACCGCCTCCGGACGGTGCGACGGGGCACCTCCTGACGTTGGAAAGGCCGCCCAGCCATGGCGAAGGCCCTGTTCGGTTCGATCGTCGCTCCCCACGAGCTGCGAGTAGCCGGGGAGAACGCAGCTCTGCGGGCCCGGGTGCGCCGCCTCGAGGAGCAGCTGGCGGTGCTGCGCGAGGAGCGCGACGCCGCCATCGCCCGCGAACTGCTCAGCATGGCCGGGGAATCGGCCGACGAGCGGGCGCTCGCCAGCACCTCCGCCTGACCCCTCCCGCCCCGGCGGCACCGCTGCCCCCTCCCGCACCGCGGAGCAGGGGGTCTCGGCATGTCCTGGGATATCTTCGGCGTGGCCGCCCCCGGCCGAGGGGCGGTGCCGCGCCCACGCAGGGAGTCCAGCCACCGTGCACCTGTCGAGCCTGACGCTCAAGGGCTTCAAGTCCTTCGCGTCCGCGACGACGCTGCGCCTGGAGCCGGGCATCACCGCCGTCGTCGGTCCCAACGGCTCGGGCAAGTCCAACGTCGTCGACGCGATCGCCTGGGTGCTCGGTGAGCAGGGTGCCAAGAGCCTGCGCGGTGGCAAGATGGAGGACGTCATCTTCGCCGGCACCGCCGGCCGCGCGGCCCTGGGCCGGGCCGAGGTCACGCTGACCATCGACAACACCGACGGCGCGCTGCCGATCGAGTACACCGAGGTGTCGATCACCCGCCGGATGTACCGCTCCGGTGAGAGCGAGTACGAGATCAACGGCGACAAGGTCCGCCTGCTCGACGTCCAGGAGCTGCTCAGCGACTCCGGGATCGGCCGGGAGATGCATGTCATCGTCGGACAGGGGCAGCTGGACGCGGTCCTGTCCGGCCGGCCGGAGGACCGCCGCGCCTTCGTCGAGGAGGCCGCTGGGGTCCTCAAGCACCGCAAGCGCAAGGAGAAGGCGCTCCGCAAGCTCGACGCGATGCAGGCCAACCTGGACCGCCTGGGAGACCTCACCGCGGAGCTGCGCCGCCAGCTCAAGCCGCTGGGCAGGCAGGCCGAGGTCGCCCGCCGGGCCGCCGGCGTGCAGGCCGACCTGCGCGACGCGCGGCTGCGGCTGCTCGCCGACGACCTGGTGCAGCTGCGCGACGCCCTCGACAAGGACGTCGCCGACGAGACCGCGGCCCGCGGCCG
>JAOPWG010000487.1 GCA_025965775.1 Modestobacter sp.
AGGCTCTGCTGGCCGTCGCGCAGCGTCTGGTCCACGAACTCGATCCGCTTCATGCGGCCGGTGCTCCTCTCCACTCGGGCAGGAACTCCTGCTCGATCCAGCGCGTGTGGTGGTGCTCGGCCCGGAAGTCCGGGGCACCGAGCACCGCCCGAAGCAGCTCCGCCGTCGTCGGCACGCCCTCCACCACGAGGTGCGCCAGGCCGCGGTCGAGGCGGTCGAGGGCCGCCTCCCGGTCGGGTCCGTGCGCGATCACCTTCGCCAGCAGGGAGTCGTAGTGCGGCGGGATCCGGTAGCCGCCGAAGACGTGCGTGTCGATCCGCAGCCCACCGCCGACGGGCTCCACCCAGCGGGAGACCAGGCCAGGCGCCGGTGCGAAGTCCTGGCGCGGGTCCTCGGCGTTCACCCGTACCTCGACCGCGTGCCCGCGCAGGACCACGTCCGACTGCTGCACCGGCAGCTTGTCGCCGCCGGCGATCGTGAGCTGGGCCCGCACGATGTCGATGCCCGTGACCATCTCGGTGACCGGGTGCTCGACCTGGACTCGAGTGTTCACCTCGAGGAAGGACCAGATGCCGCGGTCGACGTCGACGACGAACTCGACCGTGCCCGCGCCGACGTAGTCCAGCGCCCGGCACAGTTCCACGGCGGCCGCGCAGAGGTCGCGGCGGATATCCTCGGGGACGGCGCGGGCGGGCGCCTCCTCGATCAGCTTCTGGTAGCGGCGTTGGGTCGAGCAGTCCCGCTCGCCGAGGTGCACGATCCCGCCGTGCCGGTCGGCGAGCACCTGCACCTCCACGTGGCGGGCACGGGTGATGAACCGCTCCAGGTACATCCGCCCGTCGCCGAAGGCCTGCCGGGCCTCGTGCGTGGCCCGGGCGAAGGCCTCGGACACCTGCTCCCCCGAGTCGACGCGCACCATGCCGCGCCCCCCGCCGCCGGCCGCCGCCTTGAGCACGACCGGGTAGCCGATGCCATCGGCGACGGCCCGGGCCTGGACGGCGTCGGCGAGGGTGGCCGACCCCTCGCCGACGGGGATCCCCAGTGACTCGGCCAGCTCCCTGGCCACCGCCTTGTCCCCGCCCCGCCGGATCGCATCGGCCGAGGGGCCGATGAACACCAGGCCGTGCTCGGCGCATGCCTCGGCCAACTCGGGACGCTCGGCCAGGAAGCCGTAGCCGGGATGCACGGCGTCGCAGCCGGTGCCGAGCGCCGCCGCGACCACCCGCCCGATGTCCAGGTAGCTGTCGGTGGCCGACGCGGGCCCGATGCAGACCGCCCGGTCGGCCACCAGCGCCGCTCGTGACACCCGGTCGGCCTCGGAGACGGCGACCACGCTGCGCAGCCCCTCGTCGGCGCAGGCACGCACCACGCGCACGGCGATCTCACCGCGGTTGGCGACCAGGACCTGCCGCAGCGTCACGGCCGGGACCTCACGCGGCGGGGCCTCACGCGGCGGGGCCTCACGAGGCGCGGTCGAGGACGAACAACACCTGACCGTGCTCGACCATCGCCCCGTTCTCGACCTCGACGGACCGGACCACCCCGGCGATCCCCGCCTGGACGTGGTTCATCAGCTTCATGACCTCGACGATGCAGACGGTGTCGTCGGGCCCAACGGTCTGCCCGACGTCGACGAAGTGCGGGGCGCCCGGCTGGGGCGAGCGCCAGAACAGCCCCACCGAGGGTGCGGTGATGCGCAGGGCGCCCTCCGCCGTGCCATCGCCGAGGGTCGCCGTCGTGTCGGGCGACGGGGGCGCGGGCGGTGCGGCGCCACCGGTGCCACGGCTGCCACCGATGGCCCCCGCGGCCGCCCCCGACTGCCCGACGACCACCGTCTCCGGTGCCGTCGAGGGGGGCGCGGCCGGCGCCGCAGCCCCGGCCGGCGGCCGGCCGCTGCGCGAGAGCGCCAGCTGGGTGCCGTCGACCGAGAGCGTCATCTCGTCCCACTCCGACGCCTCGAAGGCGGCGATGAGCGACTGGACGTCCTCGGGGGTCAGCGACACGGCTCGGCTCCTCGCGGCTCCTTGCGGCTGCGGCCGCGATATCGGCGGGCGCAGGCGACGACGTGATCGACGCCACAGCAGAATGCCACAGACATCGGATGTCTCGTCACTCGGAGGTGGTGATCGATCGATGGTTCGGTAGCCAGCGGCGTTAGCATCGCGATCAGTACCAGCTGCCGGTCGGAGGTCTGTCCGTGGGTGTCACCGATGCCGCGATCGAGGCGATCCGCGACCTGATCGCGGACGGGCGGCTCGCGCCGGGCGACCGGCTGCCGCCCGAGCATGAGCTCGCCACCGAGCTCGGCGTGTCGCGCAACTCGCTGCGCGAGGCGGTCAGCGCCCTGTCGCAGGCCCGGGTCCTCGACGTCCGCCGGGGGGACGGCACCTACGTGACGAGCCTCGCGCCCGGCCTGCTGATGTCGGGGCTCAGCTTCGTGATGGACCTCATGCACGGCCAGACCCTGCTGGAGATCTTCGAGGTCCGGCGCCTGCTCGAACCGGCCGCAACGGGCCTGGCCGCCCGCCGGATCACCGACGAGGAGGTCGACGACCTGCGGACGTCCCTGGAGAAGCTGCGCGCCGCCACCGATGTGGAGGAGCAGATCGCGCTGGACGTGGAGTTCCACGCCGCGGTAGCCCGGGCCACGGGGAACGAGACGCTGTGCTCGGTCCTCGACGCACTGTCCACTCGAGGCCTGCGGGCGCGGCTGTGGCGCGGCTACACCGAAGGCTCGAAGATGACCTGGGCCCTCGACCAGCACGAGCAGATCATCCACGCCCTCGAGGCGCGTGATCCCATGCTCGCCCGCGCCGCGGCGACCGTGCACCTGGCTGCCTCTGAGTCCTGGCTGCACCGGCTTGTCCATGAGGAGGCCGAGCTCACCGGCGCCGATCCGGCCACGCTCGGCGGGCGCCTGATCGGCCACACCGCGCACGGCCGAGACGACGACGGCGAGTAGTCCGTGACCTCTCGCGGATCGGCGCCGGGCTCGCCCGAGGCCTACCTCCTCGGCGTGGGCCTGACCCCCTTCGGGCGGCACCTGGACCGCTCACTGGCTGACCTGGCGGGGGCCGCGGTGCGCGAGGCCCTCGACGACGCCGGCGCGGGACCCGAGACCGTCCAGGCGGTCATGGTGGGCAACGCGGTGCAGGGGGCGATGGACGGGCAGCACGGCATCCGCGGCCAGCTCATGCTGCGGGGCCTGCCCCTCGGGACGGTGCCCGTCGTCAACGTGGAGAACGCCTGCGCGAGCGCCTCCTCCGCGCTCCACCTTGCGGTGGCCTACGTCGGCAGCGGCATGGCCGACGTGGTCCTGGCGGTGGGCGCGGAGAAGATGGTCTCCCCCGACCGGCAGCGGTCCCTCGACGCCTTCTCCGGATCCTGGGACGAGTCCGTCCGCGCGGAGACGCTCGGCGGGCTGGCCGTCTTCGGCCAGGGCACGCCGGTGCCCGACGGCGTGGAGGAGCTGGCCGCGCGCAGCGTGTTCATGGACGCCTACGCCTCGTTCGCCCGCCAGCACATGGCGCGCTGGGGCAGCACGGTCGAGCAGTTCGCCGCGGTGGCCGCCAAGAACCACGGGCACTCGGTGCACAACCAGCGGGCGCAGTACCGGCGCCCGTTCACCGTCGAGGAGGTGCTGGGCGGCCGGACAATCGCCTGGCCGTTGACCCTGCCCATGTGCTCACCGGTCAGCGACGGTGCGGCGGCCGCGCTGATCTGCTCCCCCGCCGCCGCCAACCGGCTGGGCCGCCGGCGGGCGGTGCGGATCCGGGCGAGCGTCCTCGGCCACGGTGGCGCGTGGACCGGCGCGGAGCCCGACGAGCACGTCAGCCCACGGACCGCCCGGCGGCTGTGGGAGACCGCCGGCGTGGGGCCCGGGGACGTCGACGTCGCCGAGGTGCACGACGCGACCGCCGTCGGCGAGGTCCAGCAGACCGAGCACCTCGGGCTGGTCCCGCGGGGTGACGGCGGGCCGGCGGCCGAGCGCGGCGAGACGGCGATCGGCGGTCGCCTCCCGGTCAACCCCTCCGGTGGGCTGGAGTCCCGCGGCCACCCCATCGGCGCCACCGGCCTGGCGCAGGTGCACGAACTGGTCACCCAACTGCGCGGGGAGGCGGGGCCCCGCCAGGTGGACGGCGCTCGGCTGGCGGTCGCGGAGAACGGCGGCGGCCTGATCGGGCTGGAGGAGGCGGCCGTGGCGATGACCGTCCTCGAGGCCCCGGCCCGGCGGTGAGCGCCAACGTCGCCGGGCTGATCGACGCCCCTGCCCGGCGGCTCCGCGACCGGACGGCGGTGTTCGACGGGGACCGTCCCGTGACCACGTGGGCGGGGCTGGCCCAGGACGTGGCCCGGCGCGCCGGAGGGCTGCGGTCCGCGCACGGGATCACGCCCGGGGACCGCGTGGCACTGTGGGCACCCAACAGCGCCGCCTACCTGGTCTCGCTGCTCGCGGTGTGGCACGCCGGTGCGGTCGCCGTCCCGATCGCCGCCCGGCTCCACCCCCGCGAGGCCGCCGCACTCCTCGACGACTGCTCCGCCGCGCTCTGCCTCACCGACGACTCCTTCGCCGGAACGCTGGCCACGCACACCCCGACGCCGCTCCAGCCGATCGGCGGCACGGACGACGACCTGAGCAGGGCCGAGCCGATCCCCCTCACCCGCCGCGCGGCAACCGACGACGCCTGGCTCTTCTACAC
>JAOPWG010000490.1 GCA_025965775.1 Modestobacter sp.
CCCGGGGCCGCGTTCCCCGGCCGCCGCTGGCCACCCGACCGGTTCGCCGCGGTCGCCCGGCACCTGGCGGCCGGCGGGCACGACGTCCGGATCACCGGCGGACCGGCCGAGCGGGACCTGGCGACGACGGTCGCGGGGCTCGCCGGGCTGCCGCCGGACGCAGTCCTCGCCGGGCGGACGACGTCGACGGAGCTGGCCGCCGTGGTCGCCGCGGCCCGGGTCGTGGTCTGCGGTGACACCGGCGTCGCGCACCTGGCGACCGCCTACCGCTGTCCCTCGGTCGTGCTGTTCGGCCCGGTGTCCCCGGCGCTGTGGGGACCGCCGCCGCGGCCGCAGCACGTCGTCCTCTGGCACGGGGACGGCGCGGGCGACCCCTGGGGCACCACCCTGGACCCGGCGCTGGCCCGGGTGACCGTGGAGGAGGTCACCGACGCCCTGGACGCCCTGCTCACCCGGGTTGGAGCCCGACCGAGCCCCGGGCTCGAGCCCGGAAAGGCCCCCGGCGTCGGCCGTGCGCTCAGCTGGCCTGGTCGGCCCGGTCCAGCCGCTGCGCCGTGAACCAGTCGACGGTGCGCCGCAGGCCCTCCGCGGAGGAAACCGACGGCCGCCAGGCCAGCAGCTCCTCGGCGCGGGTGGTGTCCGGACGGCGGACCTTGGGGTCGTCGACCGGCAGGTCGATGAACTCGATGGAGGAGTCCGAGCCGGTGAGCTCGACGATCCACCGGGCCAGCCGGAGCATCGACAGCTCGTCGGGGTTGCCGATGTTCACCGGCCCGGCGTGGGTGGCGAAGGCCATCTCCAGGATGCCGCGCACGGTGTCCCCGACGTAGCAGATCGAACGGGTCTGGGAACCGTCGCCGGCCACGGTGAGCGGGCGGCCGTCCAGCGCCTGGCCGATGAAGGCCGGGATGGCACGGCCGTCGTCCGGGCGCATCCGCGGGCCGTAGGTGTTGAAGATCCGCACGATGCCGGTGTCGATGCCCTGCGAGTTGCGGTACGCGGTGGTGAGCGCCTCGCTGAAGCGCTTGGCCTCGTCGTAGACCCCGCGGGGGCCGACCGGGTTCACGTTGCCCCAGTAGTCCTCCCGCTGCGGGTGCTCCAGCGGGTCGCCGTAGACCTCGGAGGTCGAGGCCAGCACGAAGCGGGCGCCCTTGTCCTTGGCCAGGCCCAGGGTGTGCAGGGTACCCAGGCTGCCGACCTTCAGCGTCTCGATCGGCATCTTCAGGTAGTCCAGCGGGCTGGCCGGGGAGGCGAAGTGCAGCACCAGGTCGACCGGGCCGGGGACGTGCACGTAGTCGGTGACGTCGCAGCGCACCAGCCGGAAGCCGGGGTGCTCCATCAGGTGCAGCACGTTCTCCGGGGATCCGGTGAGGAAGTTGTCCAGGCAGACCACCTCGACGTCCCGGTCGAGCAGCTGCTCGCACAGGTGGGAGCCGAGGAAGCCGGCACCACCGGTGACCACCGCCCGACGGATCTCGCGCACCTGCCGCACTCCGCCGTGCGCCATCGGCTGCTCCTGTCCGGCACGTCCGCGGCCGGGGCCCGCGGTTGCCCGCGCTCCTACCCGAGCTTCCCCCGGCCAACCGACATATCGGCGCCGGCGGCGATGGCGCGGACGGGCCGCCGGCCTCCCGCGTGGGAGACCGACGGCCCGTCGGGTCGTGCTGAGCGGTCGAGGTCAGTCCTCGACCGACTTCTCGTCCGGGATGCCGCTGGCCGGCGGGGTGCTGGCCTTCCCGGTGTACTCGGTGATCTCGGCCTTGCCGTTGTCGGTGACGAGCACCGGGGTCAGCGCCTCGGAGCCGGTGCCCTTGATCCGGCTGACGACCATGCCGCTGTAACCGGCGTGCCGGTCCGCGGAGTACCGGAACGGCGCCAGGCCCGGGCCCGCCCAGTCGGCCCCGGCCTTCTCGATCGCGTCGACGATGCCCGCGCGGGTCGGGTTCTGCCCGGCCGCCTGCAGCGCCTGGACGAAGGTGTAGGCCTGGCTCATGCCGTAGATCCGGTAGTTGGTGAGCTCACCCTCCTGGCCGGAGGCGTCCCACACCTTCTGCCACAGCTGCACCCACGGGTTGTCGGCCTCGTCGACGGTCGGGATGTAGTCGGTGGTCAGCGCGCCGTCCAGCAGCGCGGCGTCGCTCACCTTGCCCTGGGAGAAGCGACCCAGCAGCGAGCCGACGAGCGCCGGGTCGGAGCCGATGTTGGCGTAGAACCACTGCGGGTCGTAGCCGAGCTGCAGGGCGGTCAGCTGCGACAGGGCGGTGTAGCTGGGCACGTTGAAGCCGACGACGAAGTCCGCCCCGGAGGCCTTGAGGCCGGCGATCTGCGGGCCGACGTCGGTGTTGCCCGCGGTGTAGCGCTGCACGCCGACGATCTGCTTGTCGATGTACTCGCGCACGCCGAGCTCGCCGTTCTCGCCCATGTCGTCGTCCTGCAGGAAGAGGCCGACCTTGGCGTTGGGGAAGTTCTCGGCGATGTACTGACCGACGATCTTCCCCTCGCTCTCGTAGTCCGGCTGCCACCCGAAGGTCATCGGGTTCTCCTTGGCGTTGTCCCAGAGCAGGGAGCCGGAGGAGACGAACAGGTCGGGCACGCCCTCGCCGTTCAGGAAGTCCAGGACGG
>JAOPWG010000428.1 GCA_025965775.1 Modestobacter sp.
CGGTCTCCCGGCTGACCGAGGGGGAGCGGGAGAAGCTGCTGCGCCTCGACGAGGTGCTGCACCGGCGGGTCGTCGGCCAGGACGAGGCAGTGCAGGCGGTCGCGGACGCGATCATCCGGGCCCGGTCCGGGGTCAAGGACCCGCGCCGGCCGACCGGTTCGTTCATCTTCCTGGGCCCGACCGGCGTCGGGAAGACGGAGCTGGGCAAGGCGCTGGCCGAGGCGCTGTTCGACTCCGAGGACAACATCGTCCGGATCGACATGAGCGAGTACCAGGAACGGCACACCGTCTCCCGCCTGGTCGGCGCTCCTCCCGGGTACGTCGGCTACGAGGAGGGCGGGCAGCTCACCGAGGCCGTGCGCCGTCGTCCCTACGCCGTCGTCCTCTTCGACGAGATCGAGAAGGCACACCCGGACGTGTTCAACACGTTGCTCCAGGTCCTCGACGACGGCCGGCTCACCGACGCGCAGGGCCGCACCGTGGACTTCCGCAACACGGTGATCATCATGACCTCGAACATCGGGTCGCAGCACCTGCTCGACGGCGTCACCCCGGACGGGCAGCTCAAGCCCGAGGCGCGGGACCTGGTGATGGCCGAGCTGCGGGGGCACTTCCGACCGGAGTTCCTCAACCGGGTCGACGACACCGTGCTGTTCACCCCGCTCAACCCGGGCGAGATCGAGAACATCGTCGAGCTGATGCTCGCCGACCTGCGCGTACGGCTCGCCGAACGCGGCATCACGGTCGAGATCAGCGAGGAGGCCAAGCGCTTCATCGCGCGGGAGGGTTACGACCCGGTGTACGGCGCCCGGCCGCTGCGGCGGTTCATCGCCCGCGAGGTGGAGACCCAGGTCGCCCGGGCACTGCTGCGCGACGGCGCGATCGAGGGATCCACGGTGCGGGTCGACGTGCACGGCGATCGGCTCGTCGTCACCCACCAGCCGGTGGGAGCGCAGGCATGACCGCCGCCGTGACACCGCGGACGAGCACGGTCACCTGCCCGCACTGCAGCAAGAGGAACCGGGTCCCGGCCGCGGCCGATTCCGTCCCGAGGTGCGGGAACTGCCACCAGGCGCTGCCCTGGATCGTCGACGCGGGCGACGACGACTTCGCCGAGGTCGTCGAACACAGCCCGGTGCCGGTGCTGGTGGACCTGTGGGCGACCTGGTGCGGGCCCTGCCGGATGGTGAGCCCGGCCCTGGAACGCATTGCCGTGGAACGGGCCGGTGAGCTCAAACTGGCGAAGGTCGACGTCGACACCGCGCCCCGGCTGAGCCAGCGGTTCGAGGTGCGCGCCGTCCCGACGCTGATGGTGTGGCGCGACGGCGAGCTGCTCGCCCGCCAGCCCGGCGCCGCACCGGAACCGGCGCTGCGCAACTGGCTGGACCAGGCGCTGAACGGCCAGGTGCGGGACGACCGGGTGCGGGACGACCGGGCGCGGGACGCGAAGGGGGACCACTGATGGACCTCGGCCACCGGAGTGCGAACGCGAGAGGCCCCCGGTGACCGCCGGGATCCCCGTCCGGCCCGATCCGCACGTGGCCTTCATCCGCGACGACGTCGTGCCGCGCACCCCACAGGGCTGCGAGGAGTGCCTGCGGATCGGGTCCCCCTGGGTGCACCTGCGGCTGTGCCTGACCTGCGGGCACGTCGGCTGCTGCGACTCCTCGCCGAATCGGCACGCCCGCCGGCATGCCGGGCTGGTCGGCCATCCCATCGTCCAGTCCTTCCAGCCGGGGGAGGACTGGCGGTGGTGCTTCGTCGACGAGGCGATGGTGTGACGGCTGCGCGGGCGGCCGAGGGCAGCCACGGTGTCCAGGAGCTCCTGGCGGACCTGCCGCCCGGGGAGACACCCGACCTCGCCGGGGCGTTCCCCCGGCTCGACGAGTCGCGCCTGCGGGCGCTGGAGGCCTGGGGGTACCGTCGGCCGACCAGGCGTGGTGACGTGCTCATCGCCGAGGGGGAGCCGGAGGACACCTTCTACGTGACGCTGTCCGGCCGGGTCGCCGTCGTCGAGGCCTTCGGGACCCCCGACCAGCGGGTGGTGCGGGTACACGGCCCCGGACGTTTCCTCGGCGAACTCGGCGTGCTGACCGGGCAGCCGGCGTTCTTCACCACCGTCGTGGTCGACCCCGGGGAGGCGCTTGCAGTCCCGGCCGAGCGACTCCGCGCGCTGGCCGCCACCGACCCCCCCTTCGGTGACCAGGTGCTGCGCGCCTACCTGGTGCGGCGCTGGCTGGCGCTGGGCGAGGGGCTGGGGTTCCGGATCATCGGCTCCCGGTACTCCGCCGGCACGCGGATGCTGCGCGAGTTCGCCGCCCGCAACCGGCTGCCGCACCGGTTCGTCGACCTGGAGACCGACCCGTCGGCGGAGCGGCTGCTCCGCGAGCTCGGGCTGGGCCCCGACCAGACGCCGATCGTGCTCTACCGGGACCGGCTGCTGCGCAATCCCTCCCCGGCCGAGCTGGCCGCGGTGTTCGGGCTGCGCGAGGACGTCGACCAGGAGAAGGTCTGTGACCTGGTGATCGTCGGTGCCGGGCCCGCCGGGCTTGCGGCCGCGGTGTACGGCGCGTCAGAAGGCCTGGACACCACGTTGCTCGATGCCGTCGCGACGGGCGGTCAGGCTGCCCGGACGTCGAGGATCGAGAACTATCTCGGATTCCCGGCAGGCATCTCCGGTGGCGAGCTGGCCGAGCGCGCGGTGTTGCAGGCCGAGCGGTTCGGGGCCCGGCGGACCGTGCCGGCCGAGGTGGTGGGTCTGGAGCGGCGCGACGGGAACTACGTGCTGCGCCTCGCCGACGGAGGTGAGGTGACCGCGCACTGCGTGATCGTCGCGACCGGCATGCGCATCCGCAGGCTCCCGGTGCCGCGGCTGGCGGAGTTCGAGGACACCTGCGTCTACTACGCGGCCACACCTGTCGAGGCCCAGCAGTGCGTCGGTGACCCGGTGGTGGTCGTCGGTGGCGGCAACTCGGCCGGTCAGGCCGCGCTCTTCCTCGCCGATCACGCCGCCGAGGTCCGGATGGTGGTCAGGGAGTCCACGCTCGACGAGTACATGTCCCGCTATCTGGCCGACCGGATCGCCGGCGATCCGCGCATCGAGGTGCACCTGCACTCCGAGGTCGAGGACATGGAGGGCGAGCGTGGACGGCTCGAAGCGGTCGTGGTCAGGGACATCGCGACCGAGGAGCGGCAGCGCCTGCCCGCCCGCGACCTGATGGTGTTCATCGGGGGGAACCCGAGCACCTCGTGGCTGCCCGACTCGGTGACCGTCGATGCGGGCGGCTACATCGTGACCGGGTCGGGAGCCCGCCGAGCCACGGACACGGCGGACACCGTCGAGTCCATGTCGCTGCCCCTACCGCTGCCGCTGGAGACCAGTTGGCCCGGCATGTTCGCGGCAGGTGACGTGCGCAGCGGCTCGGTCAAGCGGGTGGCCTCGGCGGTGGGCGAGGGCGCCATGGCCGTGCGGCTGGTGCACGAGCACCTGGCGACGTCGCGGTGACGGACCGGTGTAGAGGGGATGGACATGGCCGGGATTCCTGATGTGCAGCGGTTCTTCCGCTCGGTGGGCAGCGTCGACGTGGACAAGGCGGACGTGCAGCGCTTCCGGACCTTCGTCGACGAGAAGGTCGACGACATCGCGATCGCCGGCCGCGACGCCGCACGCTGGAACGGCAGGGACGTGATCGCCCCGCAGGATCTCCCGATCACCCGGGGACTGCGGGAGCGGATGCGCGAGTTCGGCAAGCTCGACGAGGCCGACCAGATCCGCGAGCTCCTGCGCGGCACCCTGCGCCGTCCCCCCGATGACGTGACGTTCGGTGAGGAGACGGAGGACGTGCTCACCGACGTCTTCGGCGGCATCAGCGTCGCGCTGGCGCGGTCGTTCCGCATGGTCGACCCCGAGGTGGAGAACCCGTCGACCCAGCACTGGGACCGCGTGTTCGACCTGTTCCGGCTGATGGTCTAGGGCGTGCTGGTGGTCTCGGGCTGGTGAGCCCGGGTTTTGGTCCGGGGAACGGTCAGAGTTCGCCGAGGGTGACCTGAAGTTGTTCCTGGCCGTTCCCGCGCTCGACCGTCACCCGGACCGCCTGTCCGGGCTGGAGGCCGGCGAGGACGGTGCCCAGGCTCTGCGCCGTCGGCGTCTGCTGGTCCTCGACGGAGACGATGATGTCACCGGGCCGGATGCCGGCGGCGTCGGCAGGCCCCCCGGGGGTCACGGCGATCACCGCGACGCCCCTCGGGTGTCCGGCCTGGTCGAGGACCGTGGTGACCTGCACGCCCATGGCGGCCCGGCCGGAGTTGGCGACGGTGCCGTTCTGCACGAGTTGGTCGGTGATGCGTGTGACCTGGTTGGAGGGGATGGCGAAACCGATACCGGGCGCGGCGCCGCCCTCCGGGGCATTGGCAGCCAGCGTCGGAATGCCCAGGACCTGGCCCCGCAGGTCGACCAGGGCGCCGCCACTGTTGCCCGGATTGATCGGTGCGGACGTCTGCAGCATGTCCG
This sequence comes from Modestobacter sp., assembly GCA_025965775.1. Classification (GTDB taxonomy): domain Bacteria; phylum Actinomycetota; class Actinomycetes; order Mycobacteriales; family Geodermatophilaceae; genus Modestobacter. The sequence goes on from JAOPWG010000428.1 coordinate 4,511, forward strand.
GCAACGTGGCGCCCGGGCTCTGCCCGGTCGCAGGTTCGGTCACGGTGCGGCCGGTCGCGGAGACGATGCCGTTGGTGACCGTGGCGGACAATCCCAGAGGGTTGCCCATGGCCAGCACGATCGCCCCGACCTGGGCCTGGGAGGAGTCGGCGAACGTGGCCGGCTGCAGCCCCTGCCCTCCGGTGACCTTGATGACCGCGAGGTCGTTGGGTGGATAGCTGCCCACCAGCGAGGCCTGGAACGTAGTGGCCGAGCCGGCGGCCAGGACCTGGAACTGCTGGTCGGTCCCGACCACATGCGCGTTGGTCACGATGTCACCGCCGGAGTCGTAGACGACCCCGGACCCCAGCCCGGTGCTGCTCCGGATCTCGACGACGCTCGGCAGCACCTGCTGGATGACGTTCTCGAAGGCTGTCTGCTCGGCCACCTCGGTGCCGCCGCCGGCTGACCCGGCGGCTGCACTGCCGGAGGCCGATGACCCCGAGGCTGCTGCCCCCGAGTGGCTGGCACTCGTGCACCCGGTCACGACGAGCAGGCTCAGCACGGCCGCCAGGACGACCCGACAGCTCCGACGTCCAACGGCGGGGCCGAGCGGGAGACGGTGGGTCGGGGCCGGTGTGGTCACGGTCGCCTCCTCGTCAGGAGCAGCTCCGAAGCCGGGTCGCGTCAGTGGTGCCCGGTGCGTCGTCACGGTCGTCCGGACGACCCGGTGCGCGCAGGAACCCCCCGGGGACGAGATGGCTGTCGGACCTGCCGGCGAAGAGCAGGTTCATGTGACCGCGGAGCCGGACCTGCTGTCCATCGGCAGGATTCCCGATCCTGCTCGCGTGCGGTGTGGACGGTCCGCGGTGGCGGCCGGCGGCAACCCTCGGCATCGGCCTGGGCGGTCAGCCCGGTCGAGATGGTCGGACATGGGGGATCTGCGCGGATCGCACGGGTGGGCAGCCGGCTCAGGACGATCCGTGGAGGACGAGCCAGGCGCGGGTCGCGACCTGCAGGTTGAGGCGGCCGTCGACGGCGCCGAGGTCGTGGCCGCTCAGCTCACGGATGCGCTTGAGCCGGTAGCGCAGCGTGCTGCGGTGGATGTGCAGCGCTGTTGCGGTCGCGTCGTAGTTGCAGCCGCTGTCGTAGTACTGCGACAGCGTCGTGACCAACTGGGTCCGCTTGGCCCTGTCGTAGTCGATCAGTTCGCCGATCCAGTCACGGACGAACTGCTCCACGTCGTGGGTGTCGTCGTTGGCGAAGACCAACCGGAGGACGCCGAGCTCCTCGAAGGTCATCAACCCGGGACCCTGCGACCGTTCCTGGAGGGCGAGCGCGTGCCGGGCCTCGGAGTACGAGCGGGGCAGGTCCGACGGGTCCTCACGCACCCCGCCGACCCCGATGCATCCGCTGGTGCTCCGCAGGAGGTCGGCCACGGCCTGGTACAGCTCGCCCCAGCGGTGCTGGCCACCCCACGACGCGGGTCGGGCCGCCACCACGACGACGAGGCCGGACCGGCGCGCGACGCACGCATCGACGTCACACAGCCGCGCTCCTTGTTCCACGGCCCGGGCGACGTCCCCCCGGTCGTGCGCGCCCCGCCACCGGACGACCAGCACCTGGTGCGGCCCGCGGAGGTCATGACCGAGGGCGGCCGCGCGGGAGAGTGCGCTCTCGGTGTCGGTACCGGTGAGCAGATCGGCAACCAGGTCGCCGCGGAGCCGGAGCGCGGCCTCGGCCAGGTCGCGTCGGTGCGCGAGTTCGATGCCCAGCACCACGGCGGCACGCTCCAGAGCGAAGACCTGGTGACGGCCGGCCCGTCGTCGGGCGTCGACCAGCGCGAGGACACCGAGGACCTCGTCGCCGGACCGGACGAGCGCGATCAGCCGATCCTGGTCACGCAGGGGTCCGGGGACGCGTCCGGCTCGGGCCAGCAACTCGGCCCGGTGACGGCGCGACTGTCTGGGATAGGGCGCCGGCAGGTCCGGACCGGCCCAGGCGATCGAGTTGCCGAACCGGTCCTCGACGGCCACCGGAAGGCCGGTGACGCTGTGCAGCGCCGCGGCGATCCCTGCCGCGCCGGCCCGTGCCGCGGCGACGGTGGTCAGCGTCTCCTGCGTCATCCGCTGCCATTCGAGTTCGGCGACGGCGCCGCTCAGCCGGTCGTTGACCGCAGCCAGCTCCGCGTTCCGTGCGCGGAGCTCGTCGGCCTTCGCGCGTTCCCCCCGGTACAGGGCTGCGCTGCTCAATGCACCGCCGGTCTGCTGGGCGAGACGCGCGAGCAGGAACCGCTGCTCGGCGATCGGCTCGGCGGGGGCGGAGACGACGATGTAGCCGGTGTTGCCGAGCGGACAGCGCAGGGGGTAGGCCCAGGCCCAGTCGCGCTGGGGGACGGCGACCGGTCCGGGATCGCCGGCGAGCGCGGTCAGGGCATTGCTCAGATCAGGCGCGACCGGCGCCCCTTCGGTGTCGGTGACCAGCCGCTCACCGCACACCAGGTAGCACGCCTCGACCCGGCACGCCCCGAGCGCGGGAACCGACGCGGTCGCCAGCCGCAGGATCTCCCGCTCGTCGCAACGGTCGAACATCAGCACGGGCAGCGTCGGGAGCCCGCGCAGGCCCGACGCCTGGACCGGCAGGGCGCGCACCTGGTCCGCCTCGCCCATCGGAGCCTCCCGACCCTGCCGCGCGGCGGCTCGGATGGCGGGTGCTCCTTCGGCATCGCCGCCCCCCGGTTCCGTGTCCCGGGTGCCTCTGAACCTGCCGCGCCCCCGCGGCGGAGTCCATCGTCAGACCTGCCGATGTGGTGACCGCGTCGTGTCCGGCTGTCGCGGTGCGGGTGGGGACGACGGCAGGTCCTGCGGGTCGGAGGACCGCGGCCCTGGCCGCGTGGGGGAGTGCTGCGCGGGTAGTCCCCGGGGCATGGTCGACGTCGTGGACGTCCGCAGGGACCCACCTGCCGCCGTCTCCTCCGGGGGCGGGACCCGGTCCGCCTGGGCCCCCCTGCGACGGCGGTGGTTCCGCGCGCTGTGGACCGCCCAGTTCATCGCCAACACCGGGACGTGGGCCCAGACCGTCGGTGCGCAATGGCTCATGGGCGACCTGGGTGGGTCCGCGCTGCAGGTGGCGCTGGTCCAGACCGCCGCGACGTTGCCGGTCTTCCTCTTCGTCGTCCCCGCCGGTGCGTTCGGCGACATCGTCGACCGGCGGCGGCTCCTGCTGCTCAGCCAGACGCTGATGCTGCTGGCCGCCGCCGCGCTGGCTGTCCTCACGGCGGCCGGCGCGGTGACGCCGAACCGGTTGCTGGCCCTGACCGCGCTCCTGGCCCTGGGGCAGGCGTTGGCCGCACCGTCCTTCCAGGCTGTCCAGCCCGAGCTGGTGGAGCGCGGGGAACTCCCGCAGGCGGCGCTGCTGAACGGTGCGAACGCCAACGTCGCCCGCGCGGTCGGGCCGGCGGTCGGCGGGGTGCTCATCGCCGCGTCCGGCCCGGCCGCGGCGTTCGCCCTGAACGCGGTGTCCTTCCTCGGGGTGCTCGTCGTGCTGTACCGCTGGCCGCGGCCGTCGACGGAGCGACCGCTGGGTGCCGAGCCGATCCGGCAGGCCATCCGGGCGGGTGTGCGGTACGTCCGCAGCGCCCCCGCGTTCGGCAGCGTCCTCGCCCGGTCCGGCCTGTTCATGGTGTTCGCCAGCGGGCTGTGGGCACTGCTGCCCGCTCTGGCCCGTGGCCCCCTGGGCCTGGGCCCCGACGGCTACGGCGGCCTGCTGGTCGCGGTGGGCCTCGGGGCGGTCATCGGCACCGCCGTGCTGCCCTGGCTGCGCGCGCGATGCGGCTCAGGCGCCGTCGTCACCGGCGCGATCCTGCTGTACGCGGCGTCGGTCGCCGTGGTGGGGCTGACCCCCTCGCCGGCAGCGGTGGTGGCGGCCCTGGTGCTGGCCGGGCTGAGCTGGATCGCCGTGCAGTCGACGCTCGGCGCCACGGCGCAGCTGTTGCTGCCCACCTGGGCCCGGGCCCGCGCGCTGGCCTACTTCCAACTGGTCTTCATGGGCGGTCAGGCCGTCGGCGCGCTCGCCTGGGGAGTGGTGGCCGACGCATTCGGCCTCCGGGCCGCCTTCCTGATCCCGGCCGGGGGGCTGGTCCTGGCCGCGCTCCTGGGGTTGCTGCTGGTTCCGCTGGGCGCCGACCACGACGTCCGGCACAGCGAACTGCCCTGGCCGCAGCCGCCGCCCTCCGCGCGGTGGGCGCCGGACGCCGGCCCGGTGCTGGTCACGCTGGAGTGGCAGGTCCGCGGTGAGGAGGTCCCTGAGTTCCTGCGCGTCATGCGGCGGCTCGGCCAGGCGCGTCGCCGCACCGGCGCTGCCCTGTGGGGGGTGTTCCAGGACGCCGAGGACCCGGAGCTGTTCCTGGAGACCTTCACCGTCAGCACCTGGCACGAGCACCTCCGCCAACACCTCGAGCGCGGCACGGTCGCCGACGCGGAACTGGAACAGCGGGCCCGCTGGCATCTCGTCAGGAGCAGCGGCCCCGTCGTCCGGCACTTCGTCTGGGCGTACGCGGTCCCGGCGGCGCGGCCGGACATCGAGCCCGACGTCCTGCCGCACGCACACCCCGAGCCGGTTCCGACGGCCGGCCTGGCGGCGGCGGACCCGCCCTGAGAGCCGACCCGATCGACGCGGCGGGACACCGCACGTGCACGTCCACCGTCGTCCCGCCATCGGCTGAGCGACCGATGTCGACGATCGCGTGGTGCTGCCACGATCGGAGGCGTCGGGGCCGGTGCCCGGCCGGTCGGTCGCGGTCGCGGTCGGCACGGTCTCCCGTGGGGGTGGTGGCGTCACCGGCCGGGGAGCGGTCGCAGTCGGAAGAGGGGCAGGTGTGCGGCATGACCGGAGGACACGGGACCGAGGACGACGCCGGCGACGTCGTGGGGTTCCTGATGGCCCAGCACCAGCAGGTCAGGGAGTTGCTGGACGACGTCCTGCGGGCCGGCGGCCAGGAGCGGCAGCAGTACTTCGACCAGGCGAGGGAGATGCTCGCCCGGCACGAGACGGGCGAGGAGATGATCGTCCGTCCGCTGACCCGGAAGGCGCCGGACGGGGGCGCCGTCGCCGACGCGCGGATGGCCGAGGAGAACGAGGCCAAGGAGGTCCTCGCCGGCCTGGAGAAGATGGACGTCGACAGCGAGCGGTTCGTGTCGACCTTCACCGCGTTCCGGCAGTCGGTCCTCGACCACGCCCAGGCCGAGGAACGCGACGAGTTCCCGCTGTTGCGGCAGAACACCGACCCCGACGCGCTGGCCAAGGCCCGCGACCGGGTCGAGCGCGCCGAGCGGATGGCCCCGACGCACCCGCACCCGGGCGTCAGGACGACGACGGCCAACTACGTCGCCGGCCCGTTCGTGGCGATGCTGGACCGGGCGCGGGACGTCTTGTCCCGCGGCTGACCGAGCGATCCGGACAGCGGCGTCACCGTGGTCCGCCGGCCGCGACCTGGCGGAGGTCTGCCCGCGGGGAGGCCTTGGTCGCAGCCGCCGTGCGGCGTAGCGTCCCGTGCCCTGACGGGCAGGAGCGCCATGCACGAGCTCGCGATCACCCAGAGCGTGGTGGAGGCGGTCACCCAGCGCACGGGCAGCACGCCGGTGGCGAGCGTCCGTCTGCGGGTGGGCCGGCTGGCCGGCGTGGTGCCCGATGCCATGCGCTTCTGCTTCGAGCTGGTGACCGCCGGGACGCCGCTCGAGGGGGCGGCACTCGAGTTCGAGCAGCCGGAGGGCCGTGGCCGGTGCCGCACCTGCGGCCAGGACTTCGTGCTCGCCGACCTGATCCTGCTCTGCGAGTGCGGGAGTGCCGATGTCGAGGTCCTGGCCGGCCGGGAGCTGGCGGTCGCATCGGTCGTGATGGCCTGACCGGGCCCGGCGCGGGGTGAAGCGCCTGCGTGGTGCAGGAGCGGGAGGTGGTCGAGCGTGTGCGGGACCTGCGGGTGCGGTGAGTCCGACGTCCGGGTGACGGTGCCGGCCGACGGGCACCGTCACGGTGTGCCCACCGAGCACGAGCACGAGCCGCGCGCGGCTGTCGTGGAGATCGAGACGGCACTGCTGGCCAGGAACGACCACCTGGCCACGCACAACCGCGCCTGGCTGGCCGACCGCGGCATCGTCGCGCTGAACCTGATGAGCTCGCCGGGGTCGGGGAAGACCTCGCTGCTGTGCCGCACCATCACCGAGCTCTCGCCGCTCCGGTCCATCGGTGTCATCGAGGGGGACCAGGAGACCCGGATCGACGCCGAGAAGATCCGCAGCACCGGAGCCCCCGTCGTCCAGATCAACACCGGCTCGGGCTGCCACCTCGATGCCGACATGCTCGCCCGGGGGATGGCGCAGCTCCATCCGCCGGACGGATCACTCGTCTTCGTCGAGAACGTCGGCAACCTCGTCTGCCCGGCCCTGTTCGACCTCGGCGAGGCGGCCAAGGTCGTCGTCGTCTCGGTGACCGAGGGGGAGGACAAACCCCTCAAGTACCCGTACATGTTCTCGGTGGCCGACCTGGTGGTGATCAACAAGATCGACCTGCTGCCCTACGTCGACGTCCGACTGGACCGGCTCGTCGGGCACTGCCGGTCGGTGAACCCCGACGTGCGGGTGCTGCCGCTGTCGGTCACGACCGGCGAGAGTTTTGGAGCGTGGTGTGACTGGCTCCGGACCACCGCGCCGGCCGCCGGCTGACGCGATGGCGAATCCTTGACAGCACGTCGGTGTGAGCGTAGTCACAGGTCCACGCCGCACAAGTAGACCGAGATCCGGTCCCAGCGGATGTCAGGGGTCGTGCCCCGAACGGGTGAGCAGAGATCCCGGGAAGCGTGGCGATATGCCATCCGCGACCACCCGAGAGACTGCTCTCGCCGCTGAGGAGACCCTGATCCACGTCCTCTGGATCAACGCGGGGCTCAGCTGCGACGGCGACTCCGTGGCCCTCACCGCGGCGACCCAGCCCAGCATCGAGGAGATCGCGCTCGGCGCGCTCCCGGGGCTGCCCCAGGTGGCCGTGCACTGGCCGCTGATCGACTTCGAGTGCGGTCCCAACGGTGGCGCCGACGACTTCCTCGAGTGGTTCTTCAAGGCCGACCGCGGCGAGCTGGAGCCCTTCGTCCTGGTCGTCGAAGGGTCCATCCCGAACGAGAAGATCAAGGACGAGGGGTACTGGTCGGGTTTCGGCAACGACCCGGCGACCGGCCAGCCGATCACGACCAGCGAGTGGCTGGACCGGCTGACGCCGAAGGCGACCGCGATCGTGGCGGCCGGTACCTGCGCCACCTACGGCGGCATCCACGCCATGGCCGGCAACCCCACCGGCGCGATGGGCGTGCCCGACTACCTCGGCTGGCAGTGGAAGTCCAAAGCGGGCATTCCGATCGTGTGCGTGCCCGGCTGCCCGATCCAGCCCGACAACCTCTCCGAGACCCTGACCTACCTGCTGTACATGGCCACCGGCCAGGCGCCGATGATCCCGCTGGACGACGCGCTCCGGCCCACCTGGCTGTTCGGCCGCACCGTGCACGAGGGCTGCGACCGCGCCGGCTACTACGAGCAAGGTGACTTCGCCACCGAGTACGGCTCACCCAAGTGCATCGTCAAGCTGGGCTGCTGGGGGCCGGTGGTCAAGTGCAACGTGCCCAAACGCGGCTGGATCAACGGGGTCGGCGGATGCCCCAACGTGGGCGGCATCTGCATCGGCTGCACGATGCCCGGCTTCCCGGACAAGTTCATGCCCTTCATGGACGAGCCTCCCGGCGGCAGGCTCTCGACCGCCGCGTCGGGGATGTACGGCTCGGCGATCCGGCGGCTGAGGACGATCACGACCCGCACGGTCGACAAGGAGCCCAAGTGGCGACGACCGTCCCCCGAACTCGTGACCGGTGCGAAGCGGACCTGGTGAAGGGCAGCAGACGATGACAGCGACGAAGCCCCGCCCCACCGGCACGACGCCGACCGGGAACCTGGTCGAGATCGCCTGGGACCCGATCACCCGGATCGTGGGCAGCCTGGGGATCTACACGAAGATCGACTTCGAGGCGCGGGAGGTCGTCGAGTGCCACAGCACGTCGGCGATCTTCCGCGGCTACTCGATCTTCATGAAGGGCAAGGACCCGCGCGACGCGCACTTCATCACCAGTCGCATCTGCGGCATCTGCGGGGACAACCACGCCACCTGCTCCTGCTACGCGCAGAACATGGCCTACGGCGTGAAGCCGCCGCACCTGGGGGAGTGGATCGTCAACCTCGGCGAGGCCGCCGAGTACATGTTCGACCACA
>JAOPWG010000507.1 GCA_025965775.1 Modestobacter sp.
CCCGAGCTCGCCGAGAAGCTGGAGAACGAGGGCTACGCCGCCTACGTCAAGGACTCGGCCGAGCAGGCAGCCAGCGAGGGAGCCACGGCATGACCCAGACCGTCTCGCGTCCCGAGGGGGCGCGCCAGATGCCGCTGCCCCTGGATGTCGAGGCGATCCGGGCGGACTTCCCGATCCTGTCCCGCACCGTCCGGGACGGGAAGCGGCTGGTGTACCTGGACTCCGGGGCGACGTCGCAGAAGCCGCGCGCGGTGCTGGATGCCGAGCGCTGGTTCTACGAGAACGTCAACGCCGCGCCGCACCGGGGGGCTCACCAGCTCGCCGAGGAGGCCACCGGTGCCTACGAGGCGGCACGCGCCACGATCGGTGCGTTCATCGGGGCCCCGGACAACGAGATCGTCTTCACCCGCAACAGCACCGAGTCGATCAACCTGGTCGCCTACGCGCTGTCCAACGCGGCCACCGCGAAGGAGCCGGAGTTCCGCCGGTACGCCGTGGGTCAGGGCGACGAGATCGTGGTCACCGAGATGGAGCACCACGCCAACCTGCTGCCCTGGCAGCAGCTGTGCGAGCGCACCGGGGCGACCCTGCGCTGGTTGGGGCTGACCGACGACGGCCGGCTGGACCTCTCGGACCTGTCGACCGTGGTCAACGAGCGCACCAAGCTCGTCGCGGTCACCCAGCAGTCGAACATCCTGGGCACGATCAACCCGCTCGGCGACATCATCGCCCGGGCCCACGAGGTCGGCGCCCTGGTGCTGGTCGACGGCGCCCAGTCGGTGCCGCACCAGCCGGTGGACGTCGCCGAGCTGGGCGCGGACTTCCTGGTCTTCTCCGGGCACAAGATGCTCGGGCCCACCGGGGTCGGCGTGCTGTGGGGCCGCTACGACGTCCTCGACGCCCTGCCGCCGTTCCTGACCGGCGGCTCGATGATCGAGGTCGTGCGGATGGAGGGCAGCACCTTCGCCGCTCCGCCGCAGCGTTTCGAGGCCGGCGTGCCGATGACCGCGCAGGTGATCGGCCTGGCCGCCGCGGTCGAGTACCTGCAGCGGCTGGGCATGGACCGGGTCGAGGAGCACGAGAAGGCGCTGACCGCCTACGCGCTGGCCAAGCTCGGGGAGATCCCCGGCGTGACCGTCATCGGCCCGCCGGACACCGTCGCCCGCGGAGGGGCGATCAGCTTCACCGTCGAGGGCATCCACCCGCACGACGTGGGCCAGGTGCTCGACGACCGGGGCATCGCGGTCCGCGTGGGGCACCACTGCGCCTGGCCGGTGGTCCGCCGCTACGGGGTCCCGGCCACCACCCGGGCCACCTTCTACGTGCACACCGGCTACGACGACATCGACGCGCTGGCCGACGGGGTTCGCGCGGCCCAGACGTTCTTCGGTGTCGGATCTGAGGACAACGCCTGATGCAGCTGGAGTCGATGTACCAGGACATCATCCTGGACCACTACCGCAATCCGCACGGCCGCGGACTGCGGGAGCCGTTCGAGGCCGAGGTGCACCACGTCAACCCCACCTGCGGTGACGAGGTGACCCTGCGGGTGCACCTGGACGGCGACACGATCGCCGACGTCTCCTACGAGGGGATGGGCTGCTCGATCAGTCAGGCGTCGGTCTCGGCCATGTACGACCTGGTGATCGGGAAGTCCGTGACCGAGGCGCTGGAGACCGGCGAGCACTTCATGACACTGATGCAGAGCAAGGGCGACGCGTCGGTGGCCGAGAAGCTCGAGGACGAATTGGAGGACGCCGTCGCCTTCGCCGGCGTCTCGAAGTACCCGGCGCGCGTCAAGTGCGCGCTGATGAGCTGGATGGCCCTCAAGGACGCCAGCGCACGAGCCTGGGGAGGGACGAAGCCATGAGCGAGACCACGGAGCCGACCACCGAGCAGTCGGGGGAGCCGGCCATCTTCGGCGGCAAGTCCGCACTGCTGGAGGACCTCGAGGAGGCCATGCGCGACGTCGTCGACCCCGAACTGGGGGTCAACGTCGTCGACCTGGGCCTCGTCTACGGCCTGGACGTCGACACCGAGGCCAACGTGGCCAACATCGACATGACGCTGACGTCGGCGGCGTGCCCGCTGACCGACGTGATCGAGGACCAGGCTCGCCAGGCGCTGACCGGCGGCCCCGGTCCCGGCCTGGTCGACGACATCCGGATCAACTGGGTCTGGATGCCGCCGTGGGGCCCGGACAAGATCACCGACGACGGCCGCGAGCAGCTGCGCGCCCTCGGCTTCCGGGTCTGAGCCAGACCTGTCCCGCCGGTCTGCTGGACCGGCCGGCCGCCGGGGAGCCCCGGTAGCCGACGCGAGCGTGACGACCGTGCCCGCGCCCCCTGGGCGCGGGCACCCGTCGTCGGGGGCACCGCCTGGCATGTGCGGCCCGGCGTGCTGGATGTCGTGGGTTCAGTGGCTGTAGCGAGACGGTGTCAGCGCATGTCGGCGACGCGGCCGACCACCTCGGTGGCCTGCCGACGACGGTTCTCGTAGAGGGCTCCGACGGCCACCAGCAGCGCACCGGCGACAGCGACCGCAACGAGGGCGGGCCAGGGGATCGCCACGACGAGCCGACCCACGGCGACGACCACGAGCGCGCCGGAGCCCACGACGAACGGCGCCTGCACGCTCCGGTAGGTCCCCGCGGTCGTGGTCAGGGTCGCCGCCGCGACGACCAGCAGCAGGCGGCCGGTCTCCGGCTCGGTCACCGCCAGGAACACCGAGGGCGTGAAGCCGGTCAGCAGTGCCGGCCCCCACGCCGACCAGGACGGGGCGTCGGCCAGCCGGCGTCCCGAGTACAGCAGCAGGCCGCCCGCCACCGGCAGTGACCAGGCCTCCACGAGGGAGACGCCGGCGGTGGCCGCCGCCAGCCAGGCCGACGCGACCAGCCCGGCGCAGCCGAGGGCACGGGCGCCCCGGCGGTGCGCGACGCTGCCGTAGCCGGTCAGTGCCGCGCCCAGCAACGCCAGCGGCGCGGCGACCCGGGGCCAGTCGGCGGGCACCGTCAGGGCCAGCCCGCCGATCACCGTTCCGGTGACGGCGAGTGGCAGCTCCGGGTCGTGCCCGCGCAGCAGGGTAGCCGCCGCGAGGGCGGCGATGGCCGGAGCGAGCAGCGCCCAGCCGGTCTGCGCCGGCGTGAGCACCTCACCGGCGTCGGCCAGCAGGGCGGCGCCGGCCAGGCAGCCGGCCGCCACGGGCA
>JAOPWG010000516.1 GCA_025965775.1 Modestobacter sp.
ACGGACGTGAAGCTGGCCCGGATGCCGCAGTCGGTGCTGCGGCTCTGGATCGAGGCGCACCCCCAGATCGGCGAGCAGCTGCTGCGCGTCCTGGACCGCCGGCTGCGCCGCACCAACGACTCGGTCGCCGACCTCATCTTCACCGACGTCCCCGGCCGTGTGGCCAAGGCGCTGCTGCAGATGGCCGACCGCTTCGGCAACCGCGAGAGCGACGGCCTGCGCGTCAAGCACGACCTGACCCAGGAGGAGCTCGCCCAGCTGGTCGGTGCCTCCCGCGAGACGGTCAACAAGGCACTGGCCGACTTCGTGCACCGCGGGTGGATCCAGCTGCAGGGCAAGTCGGTCGTCGTCCTCGACGAGGATCGGCTGCGCCGGCGCGCCCGCTGACCTGCTGAACCGCCGACGAGGCCCCGCCCCGGATCCCGGGACGGGGCCTCGTCGCGTCTGTCCTCCCGGTCAGGCGGGCAAGGGCACGACCATCCGGATCCGCGTGCCGTCGGGCAGCACGGCGGCCAGGCCGTCGGGGGTCTGCTCGAACATCGGGCTGATCGGTTCCAGCGGCGCCGGGGGCGACCCGGCCAGCGCGGCCGCGGCGTCGGTGAAGGGGGCCAGCTGGCTCAGGGTGTGCACCGTCGGCGGCAGCATCGGCCGGGTGCCGGCGGCATACTCGGCCAGCGCCCTGGCCGGCGTCGTCCACACCGCCTCGTCGGCCTCGCCGGAGACGTCGCGCGCCTCCTGGCCGGCGGGCATCAGTGCGGCGAAGAACTTGGTGTCGTAGCGGCGGCTCTCCTCGGGCGGGGTGACCCAGTGCGCGTACGGGCGCAGCAGGTCCGCCCGCAGGGCAAGGCCGCGGCCGGCCAGCAGCTCGGCCATCGACAGCTCCCGGGCGAGCAGCGACTGCCGCTGCTCCTCCCAGTCGTCGCCCGACACGTCCGGGACGACGCCGGCGCCGGGCGGGCCGGCCAGCAGGACTCCGGCCTCCTCGAACGTCTCCCGTACGGCGGCGCAGACCAGCTCGCGGGCGATGCGCTCGTCACACCCCCAGGCGGTGGCCCACTCCCCTGCCGCGGGTCCGACCCATGCCACGTCGGTGTCGCCGTCGCGGGGGTCGACGCCGCCGCCGGGGTAGGCGGTCATCCCGGCGGCGAAGGGCATCCCCTTCGTGCGCCTCAGCAGGTAGACCTCCAGCCCGGGAGCGCCGTCCCGCAGCAGCAGCACGGTCGCCGCCTGCCGTATCACTGCCGTCCTCCGGACGGCGCCGCGGCCAGGCAGCACCTCAGCTGCGACGAGCGCGTCCCCGTGTCCCCGCCGGGGAGCCTCCGGCCCCCGCGCCGGGGCCACCGCCCGCTGCGCGGGCGTTCATCCCTCACCGTAGTTCGACGGTGAGCTCGACCTCCACCGGCGCGCCCAGCGGCAGCTCGGCCACCCCGATGGCGCTGCGCGCGTGCACACCGGCGTCGCCGAACACCCGGCCGAGGAACTCGCTCGCGCCGTTGACCACACGCGGCTGGCCGGTGAACCCCTCGGCGCTGGCCACGTAGCCGACCACCCGCACGATGCGGGCGATGGAGTCCAGCCCGACGAGCTCGTCGACGGCGGCGAGGGCGTTGAGAGCGCAGACCTTGGCGTCGGCCGCGGCGTCCTCGATGTCCACCGACCCGCCGACCTTGCCGGTGCGGCGGAGCCCGCCGTCCACGAAGGGCAGCTGCCCGGAGGTGAAGACCAGCTGACCGGAGCGCACCGCGGGCACGTACGCGGCGACCGGGGCGGCCACCGGGGGAAGCCGGACGCCGAGTTCGGTGAGGCGGGCGTGCCAGGACTGCGTCGGGGAGCTCATCGCGAGGACCTCAGTTCGACGGGCGCTTGAGGTAGGCGACCAGCTGGTCGCCTCCGCCGGGGCCGTTCAGGACGGTGACCAGCTCCCAGCCGTCGACGCCCCACGAGTCGAGGATCGCCTTGGTGTTGTGGATCAGCAGCGGGATGGTGGCGTACTCCCAGGTACGGCGGGCCGGTTCGCTCATGACGGCGACGCTAGCGCAGCCGGGACAGGCCGACTGCCGCCGCCGCTCGTAGGCTGGGGAGGGTGAGCCCTGAGTCGTCGTCCGTGCGGTGTCACATCGTCACCGGCAAGGGCGGGACCGGGAAGACCACGGTCGCCGGCGCGCTGGCCCTCGCGCTGGCCGCCGAAGGCCGCCACGTGCTGCTGATCGAGACCGAGGAGCGGCAGGGCATCGCCCAGCTCTTCGACACCCCGCCGCTGCCCTACGAGGAGCGGCGGGTGGCCGTGACCCGGGGCGGCGGTGAGGTGAAGGCGCTCGCGATCGACGTCGAGGCGGCCTTCCTCGAGTACCTGGACATGTTCTACAACCTCAAACGGGCCGGCCGGGCGCTGCGCAAGATGGGCGCCATCGACTTCGCCACGGCGATCGCCCCGGGCCTGCGCGATGTACTGCTCACCGGCAAGATCAAGGAGGCGGTGAGCCGCCGGCGCGACGGACGGCCGGCCTACGACGCCGTCGTCGTCGACGCCCCGCCCACCGGCCGGATCACCCGCTTCCTCAACGTCACCGGCGAGGTGGCCGGCCTGGCCCGCTCCGGCCCGATCAAGACCCAGAGCGACGGCGTGATGGCCGTCCTGCGCTCGCCGCAGACCGCGGTGCACCTGGTCACCCTGCTGGAGGACATGCCCGTGCAGGAGACCACCGACGCGATCGCCGACCTGACCGCCGCCGGGCTGCCGGTCGGCTCGGTGATCGTGAACATGGCCGCCGAGCCGCTGCTGCCGGCCTCCAGCCTGGCCCGGACCGCAGAGGGTCGCCTCACCGGCGCCGACCTGGAACCCGCGCTGGCCGCGGCCGGCGTGCACGGCGCTCCCGAGCTCGCTCCCGCCCTGGCCGCCGAGGCGGTCGAGCACGCGCAGCGGTGGGCCGCGCAGGACGCCCTGCGCGGCGAGGTGGAGGCGCTGGGCCGGCCGACCATCGAGCTGCCGCTGGCCGCCGGGCCGATCGACGTCGGATGCCTGTTCGAGCTCGCCGACCGGCTCGAGGGCCACCTGAGCGCCGAGGCTGCCGCATGAGCGCGCCCCAGCACATCGCCCCCGCGATGGACCTCGCCGCCCTGGTCGCCGACCCGGCCACCCGCATCGTCGTGTGCTGCGGTTCGGGCGGGGTGGGCAAGACGACGACGTCGGCGGCCCTCGCGCTGGCCGCGGCCGAGGCTGGGCGGACGGTCGTCGTCCTCACCATCGACCCGGCCCGCCGGCTCGCCCAGTCCCTGGGGCTGGAGGAGCTGGACAACGAGCCGCGGCAGGTCGAGGTCCCGGGGGCCAGCGGCCGGCTCGACGCGATGATGCTGGACATGAAGCGGACGTTCGACGACGTCGTCACCGCTCATTCGACACCCGAGCGGGCCGAGCAGATCATGGCCAACCCCTTCTACCAGGCGCTGTCCTCCTCCTTCGCCGGCACGCAGGAGTACATGGCGATGGAGAAGCTGGGGCAGCTGCGGGCCAGCGAGCGGTGGGACCTGGTGGTCGTCGACACCCCGCCGTCCCG
>JAOPWG010000038.1 GCA_025965775.1 Modestobacter sp.
TGAGTTCGGAGGTCTTGGTGCACTCCACGCGGTAGAGCTCGTCCTTGACCTTCGCGGTCTTTGCCATGTCATCCACCACCGTGCCCGCCCGGGCAGACCAGCCGTCGAGCAGTGCGTCGTCCCCATGAGCGGTGGTGTTCCTTCCTCTGTGCCGGCCGATGGACAGGCGCGCCGGCCCCGGGCCGGCGCGCCCCTGCCGGTCACCGCGCACCGACCACGGAGGCCAGGGCGGCGGCGAGCCGGGACGGGTCGTGCCGTGGTGCGCCGTCGGGTGCGGCTACGGGTGCCAGGATCAGTTCCGCACCGCATCCCTGCACAGCAGACAGCAGACCACGCCGGTCAACAACTGCAGATGCATCGGCGATCACCGTGTGCAGCGACACGCCCCCGAGGTGGGCGCGCAGCACCGCGAGGTGCTCCTCCGGGGAGAACCCGTCTGTCTCACCGGGCTGAGGTTCCAGGTTCAGCACCACCACCACCTTCGCCCTCGTCGCCGCCAGCGCCTCCCGCAGCCGGGGTACGAGCAGGTGCGGCAGCACCGAGGTGTACCAGGAACCCGGGCCCAGGCTGACCACGTCGGCCGCTGCGATCGCGGTCAGCACGGCCTCGGGCACCGGCGGGTCGTCCGGGGACACCCGGATCTCGCGCACCCGCCCCGGGGTCGAGGCGATCGCCACCTGCCCGCGGATCCGCCGGGAACGCGCCGGGTCGTCGGGGTCGACGCTGGCCACGGTCGCCACCAGGTCCAGCGGGACCGCCGCCATCGGCAGCACGCGGCCGGCGGCGCCCAGCAGCTCGCCGAGCACGTCCAGGGCCCGTACGGCGTCCCCGTCGTACATCTCGGTCAGCCCGGTCAGCACCAGGTTGCCGACCGGGTGGCCGGCGAGCACGCCGTTCCCGCCGAGGCGGTGCTGCAGCAGCGTGGCCATCTCCTGGGTACGGGGCCCCTCCCCGGCCAGCGTGGCCAGCGCCATCCGCAGGTCCCCGGGGGGCAGCACGGGCATCTCGCGGCGGATCCGGCCGGAGGAGCCGCCGTCGTCGGCGACGGTGACCACCGCGGTCAACGCGCTCGTCAGTTGCCGCCACGCCGCCAGGGACGCGGCCAGCCCGTGGCCACCGCCGAGGGCGACGACGCGCAGGGCCCCTGGCGGCGCCGGCTCCGCGAGCGGGCCGTCGGTCGCAGCCACTACTCGCGGCCCAGGTCTCGGTGGCGGGCGGTGGCCGGCACGCCCTCGGCGGTGAGCCGGCGGGCGAACTCCTCGGCGATGGCGACGCTGCGGTGCTTGCCGCCGGTACAGCCCACGGCGAGGGTGAGGTAGCGCTTGCCCTCGCGCCGGTAGCCGGGGACGAGCAGCCGCAGCACCTCGGTGTAGCGGTCGAGGAAGGCCTCCGCGTCGTCCTGACCCAGCACGTAGTCGCGGACCTCGGGGTCACGGCCGGTCATCGAGCGCAGCTCGGGGACCCAGTGCGGGTTGGGCAGGAAGCGGGCGTCGACCACCAGGTCGGCGTCCAGGGGCAGGCCGTACTTGAAACCGAAGCTCAGCACCGTGGCGACCACCGTCGGCGGGGTGTCGTGATCGACGAACGCGGACTCCAGCGTGGCCCGCAGCTGGTGGACGTTGAGGTCGCTGGTGTCGACCCAGAGGTCGGCCTCCCCGGCGATCCCGGTGAGCAGCGCCCGCTCGGCGTCGATGCCGTCGATGAGCCGGCCGCTGCCCTGTAGCGGGTGCTCGCGGCGCACCGACTCGTACCGGCGGACGAGGACCTCGTTGCGGGCGTGCACGTACACCACCCGCGGTCGGTGCCCGCTCTCGGCGAGCTGCCGGATCGACTCCTGCAGGTCGGTGGAGAACGCGCGACTGCGGACGTCGACCACGGCGGCGAACCGGCGGACGTCGCCCCGCGCCCCCAGCTCCACCATGGGCTGCAGCAGGGCCGGGGGCAGGTTGTCGACGACGAAGAAGCCGAGGTCCTCCAGCACCCGACCGGCAGAGTTCTTGCCGGCCCCGGACAGCCCGGTGACGACCACGACGTCCAGCGGGGCGATGTCGGCGGTCACCCCGTCCCCCGTGGTGGTGTCCCCGTCGGTGGGAGCGCCCTCGGTGACGCTCATGCCCCGGTACCGGCAGGCCACCGGACGCGGCCGATCTCGGGGGTGTCACCGGCGTCGGGCTCCCCGGCTGCGTGCACGGCGACGCCGGTGCCACCGTCCGGCTCGGGCTCTGGTCCTGGCGCGCCCTCGTCGACATCCCCCGACTCGCCGGCCGTCGCCGGTCCGGCGACGGCGGCCAGCACCGCCTCGGCGGTCCGCCGGCCGATGCCCGGAACGGTCGTGAGCTCCTCGACGGTGGCGGCGCGCAACCGCTTGAGCGACCCGAACTGCTTCATCAGCGCCTTCCGCCGTGTCTCCCCGAGCCCCGGGACGTCGTCCAGGAGCGACACCAGCATCGTGCTGGATCGTTTCTGCCGGTGGTAGGTGATCGCGAACCGGTGCGCTTCGTCACGCACCCGTTGCAGCAGGTAGAGCGCCTCGGAGGTGCGCGGCAGGATCACCGGGTCGGGGTCGTCGGGCAGCCAGACCTCCTCCATACGCTTGGCCAGCCCGCAGACGGCGACGTCGACGATGCCCAGCTCGGACAGCGAGCGGCTGGCCGCGGCGACCTGCGGGGAGCCGCCGTCGACGACGAGCAGGTTCGGCGGGTAGGCGAACCGGCGCGGCCGCCCCTCCTCGGCGGCCACACCCTGCTCGTCGCGGCGGTCGGCCTCCTCCTTGAGGTGCCGGGCGAACCGGCGGCGGACGACCTCGGCCATCGCCGCGGTGTCGTCGGTCCCCTGGGCGACGGCGAAGCGGCGGTAGTCGGACTTCTTGGCCATGCCGTCCTCGAACACCACCATGCTGGCCACGACGTTGGTGCCCTGCACGTGCGAGATGTCGATGCACTCGATGCGCAGCGGGGCGTCGGGCAGGTCCAGGGCCTCCTGGATCTCCGACAGCGCCAGGGAGCGGGCGGTGAGGTCGCTGGCCCGCCTGACCCGGTGCCGGGCGAAGGACTCCTTGGCGTTGCGTTCGACGGTCTCCATCAGGCTGCGCTTGTCGCCACGCTGTGGCACGCGCAGGGAGACCCGGGAGCCGCGCAGCTCGGAGAGGAGCTCGGCGTAGACCTCGGCGTCGTCGGGCAGCTCGGGGACGAGCACCTCGCGGGGGACGGCCTCCCCCACCTCGCCGGCGCCGGTCTGCTCGTCCACCCCGCCGTAGACCTGCAGCAGGAACTGCTCGACGAGCTGGCCGGTGGTGACGTCCTCGACCTTGTCGATGATCCAGCCACGCTGGCCGCGGACCCGGCCGCTGCGGACGTGGAAGACCTGGACGGCGGCCTCCAGCTCGTCCTGGGCGAAGGCGACCACGTCGGCGTCGGTGCCGTCGCCGAGGACGACCGCCTGCTTCTCCAGGGCCCGGCGGAGCGCACCGAGGTCGTCGCGCAGGCGGGCGGCCTTCTCGTACTCGAGATCGGCCGCCGCATCGGCCATC
>JAOPWG010000049.1 GCA_025965775.1 Modestobacter sp.
CGGCCGCCGTTCAGCTGAGGGAGTGGGTTCAGACGAACGGGCTGTTGTACAACGCGAAGTACACCGCGACGTAGTGGCAGGCGGCCGCGACGATCGTCATCGCGTGGAAGACCTCGTGGTACCCGAACGTCCCTGGCCACGGGTTCGGCCGCTTCACCGCGTAGGCGATCGCGCCGGCGCTGAACACCAGTCAGACGGCGGCAATCAGCACGATGACCGTGACGACCAACGTCTGCAGGATGTCGACGAGCACGAAGACAGCGACCCAGCCCAGCGCCAGGTAGAAGGGCACGCCGAGCCAGCGGGGGGCGGTGGGCCAGGCCATCTTCAGCCCCACCCCGGCGATCGCCCCGACCCAGACGATGCCCAGGATCCAGTACCCGGTCGGCTCGGGTACGGCCAGCAGCGCGAACGGTGTGTAGGTACCGGCGATGAACAGGAAGATCATCGAGTGGTCGGCGCGCTTCATCAGCTTCCAGCCGCGCGGTGACCAGCGCCGTCGGTGGTAGAGCGCACTGACGCCGAACAGCCCCAGGATGGTCAGGCAGTAGACGGCGACAGGGAACCCGGCGCGCGGCCCCTGCACCGCGGCCAGCGGGATGAGCACGGCGCCGGCGACGATGGCGCCCAAGAAGGCGAACAGGTGCAGCCAGCCGCGCATCCGGGGGCGGGTGTCGGGGTGGTCGTAGTCGCGGTCGCCGTAGTCGGCGACGCTCCACCGACCGTCCTGCTCGACCGCCTGCACGCGCTCGCCCTCGGCGTGCACGGTGTCGACCGCCTCGTCCAGGGGGGCCTCGAGCTTGGCCCCGTCGGCGCTGACCTGGACGGGGCCCCCGCGGTCTGAGGAGACGGTCATGCACCGAGGTTACGGAGCCGTAGGGAGGACGTCACGCGGCACCCGGCTGTGACCGTGCCGGGTGCCGGAGGCGCGGCGGTCGGCCGCGGACCGACTGGAGTCCTAGGCTGACTCGACGTGAGGGTGCGCGCGAGGGTCCGCGAGGGACTCACCGCGCTCTACGAACGCCGGCTGGCCCGCGCGCTTCTCGGCGCGGACACCCCCCGTCACGTCGGCGTGATCATGGACGGCAACCGGCGCTGGGCCCGCTCCATCGGCCTGGAGGACGTCGCGCACGGCCACCGTCGGGGTGCGGACAAGATCGTGGACCTGCTGGGCTGGTGCGACGACGCCGGCGTCGAGGTGGTCACGCTGTTCCTGCTGTCCACCGACAACCTGCGCCGGCCGGAGGACGAACTCACCGCGCTGCTGCGCATCATCGAGGACGTCGCCTGCGACCTGGCCCGCCCCGGACGCCGGTGGCAGCTGCGGGCCATGGGTGCCCTGGAGCTGCTGCCGCCGGAGACGGCCGCCGCCCTCAAGCAGGCCGAGGAGGACAGCCGGGACCGGCCGGGCGCGACGGTGAACCTGGCGGTCGGCTACGGCGGGCGCCAGGAGATCGCCGACGCCGTCCGGTCGCTGCTGGCCGAGCACGCCGAGCGGGGGACGACGCTGTCCCAGCTGGTAGACGCGCTGGAGGTCGACCACATCGCCGAACACCTCTACACCCGCGGGCAGCCCGACCCGGACCTGGTGATCCGCACCAGCGGCGAGCAGCGGTTGTCGGGCTTCCTGCTCTGGCAGACGGCCAACGCCGAGTTCCACTTCACCGACGTGTACTGGCCGGACTTCCGGCGGGTGGACTTCCTGCGCGCGCTGCGCGACTACGCCGCCCGGCACCGCCGCTTCGGCGGCTGAGCGGTCCGGCGACCTCGCCGACGTCACGGGACTCCGGCCACCCGCGGGGCGGCGTGCGGAGGGGCGCGGAGGAGGGCTGAGAGGATCCCCGCATGGCAGCCGGCGCGGTGGACGTCCCCCTCGAGTACGTCCGGCTGGGTCTGCGCTTCGACCGGCTGGAGTCCGGTTTCGTCGACGCCTACACCGGTGACCCACGGCTGCGCGCCCAGGTCGCCGACGAGGCCGCCCCGACCCCGCTCGGGTTGCGCGACCAGGCCCGCGCGCTGCTGGCCGAGCTGGACGTCAGCGGCCTGCCCGCCGACCGGATCGCCTACCTGCGCGGCCAGCTCGCCGGGTTGGAGTGCACCGCCCGCAAGTTCGCCGGCGAGCCGGTCGGCTTCGTCGCGGAGGTGCAGGCCTACTTCCAGGTCGACGTCGAGCTCACCGACCCGGCCGCCTATGCCGCGGCGCACGCCGAGCTCGACCGGTTGCTGCCCGGTGCCGGCACGCTGTCCGAGCGGTACGCCCGGCACCGCCGCCGCGAGGAGTGCCCGCCCGACCGGCTGGAGGTGGCGGTGCACGCGCTGTCCTCCGCACTGCGCGACCGGGTGCGGTCGCAGTACGGCCTGCCGGAGGAGGAGACGGTCCGCTACGAGGTGGTCACCGACAAGCCGTGGTCGGGCTTCAACTACTACGAGGGTGCCTACCGCTCCCGGGTGGCGATCAATGCCGACCTCCCGCACCGGCTGGGACAGCTGCCGCACCTGGTGGCCCACGAGGCCTACCCCGGCCACCACACCGAGCACTGCCGCAAGGAGCGCGGCCTGGTCGAGCGGGCGAAGCACCTCGAGCACACCGTCTTCCTGGTCAACACCCCGGAGTGCCTGATGGCCGAGGGCCTGGCCGACCTGGGGGTCGAGGCGGCGATCGGTGCCGGCTGGGGACCGTGGGCAGCCGACGTCCTCGGTGACCTGGGACTGCGCTTCGACGGAGAGCTGGCCGAGCGGATCGCCGCAGCGGCGGCGCCGCTGAACCGGGTGCGCCAGGACGCCGCCATCCTGCTGCACGACCGCGGTGCCGACCCCGACGTGGTGATCGCCCACCTGCAGCGCTGGGGGCTGGTCAGCCACGATCGCGCCGTCCAGCAGTTGCGCTTCCTCACCGACCCGCTCTGGCGGGCCTACATCTCCACCTACGTGGAGGGCTACGACCTGCTCAGCACCTGGCTGGCCGCCCGCCCGGCGGAGCAGCCGGTCGCCGACCGGTTCCTGCGGCTGCTCGACGAACCGCTGACCCCCGCGGTGGTCACCGCCGAGCTCGCCGCGGCCTGAGGGGCGGACGCGTGGCACGGGGGACGGGACGTCGCGGCGCGCGCGAGCGCCGGTTGCTGGGTCTGTGGACGGCGGGCTGGCTGGCGGTGCTGCTGCTGGCCGGGCTGCTGTGGGTCGGCGACCTGTCGCTGCAGTGGCCCGTGCTCGTGGTGCCGCTGGCCTGGGCGCTGATCGCGGTGCGCCCCCGCCGGGACGAGTGAGCCGGGGGACCTGACGCCGTCCCGGGGTCGGCGGTCCGGGCACAGTGTGCCCATGTCGACCACGCGGTTGCTGCTCCTCGGGGCGGTGCGCATCTTCCAGCCGGTGCACGGCTACCTGCTGCGCCGCGAGCTGCTCAGCTGGCAGGTCGAGGACTGGGGCCACGTCAACCCCGGCTCGATCTACTCGGGGCTGCGCACCCTGGCCAAGCACGGGTTGCTGGCCGAGGAGCCCGGTGAGCCGGTCGCCTACCGGCTCACCGCGGACGGCGAGGTGGAGTTCCAGCGGCTGCTGGCCCTGGCGCTGCGGGAGCACGCGCCCGGGGAGCCGAGCCGGCTGCTGGCCGGACTGTGCTTCATGACGATGCTGCCGCGGGCCGAGGTGCGGGAGGCGCTGCGGGCGCGGGCGCTGGTGCTCGAGGCGATGATCTCGGGGTCCACCGCGATGGTGCGCTCGATCGAGCACACGCGGATGGCGCCGGCCAGCACCGTCGAGCTGTCCTCGGTCATCGGCCACTGGCTGGGCGGGGAGCTGGCCTGGGTGCGGGAGGTCTGCGGGCGGCTGGACGAGGGGCACTACCGCTTCGCCGGGGACCCCGGCGCCCCGGACCTGCCGGTCGACGGGGTGTGGCCGCCCGCCGTCCTCGCCGCGCCGGACGGCGCTTGACCGCTCTGTAGTCAAACTTGAATACTCGTCGGCGTGATCCACGCCCGCGGCCTGGCCCGCACGTTCCGGAAGAAGAAGCAGGAGGTGCACGCCGTCGCCGGCGTGGACCTCGACGTCGAGGCCGGGGAGATCGTCGGCTTCCTCGGGCCCAACGGCGCCGGCAAGACCACCACGCTGCGCATGCTCACCACCCTGCTGGTCCCCACCGCGGGCACCGCGACGGTCGCCGGGTGCGACCTGGTCGGTGACCCGGTCGGCGTGCGCCGCCGGATCGGCTACGTCTCGCAGAGTGGCTCCACGGCCCCCGAGGCGCGAGCCGGGGAAGAGGTGGTCGACCACGCGCGGCTGTACGGGATCAGCACCGCCGAGGCGACCGCCCGCGGCCGGCAGCTGTTCGGCGAGCTCGACCTCGACGGGCTGTGGGAGCGCCAGCCCAAGACCATGTCCGGTGGCCAGCGGCGGCGGCTGGACATCGCCCTGGGGCTCGTGCACGTGCCGGGTCTGGTCTTCCTGGACGAGCCCACCACGGGACTGGACCCGCAGGCCCGGGCCAACCTGTGGCAGCACATCCGCGGCCTGCGCGAGGAACGCGGCACGACGGTCTTCCTGACCACCCACTACCTCGACGAGGCCGACGCGTTGTGCGACCGGATCCTGGTCATCGACGCCGGCGCGATCGTGGCCAGCGGCACCCCGGACCAGCTGAAGTCCGACGTCGGCGGTGACGTCCTGACCGTGACCGTGGCGCGGGCCGACCAGGCCGGCGCGGTCGCCCGGCTGGTGGGCGGGCTGCCCGGCGCCGAGCCGCCGTCGGTGCTCGACACCCGGGTCGTCGGACGTGTACCCAACGGCGGGGCCGCCCTGGTCCAGCTGGTGCGTGAGCTGGACACCGCCGGTATCGACGTCGCCGGGGTGGAGAGCCGCCGGCCCAGCCTGGACGACGTGTTCCTCGGGCTCACCGGCCGGTCGTTGCGCGAGACCGGTGCCCCCGCCGTCCCGACCCAGCCGCAGGAGTCCCTCCGATGAGCACCCTCGCCCGCGACACCTACACCGTCTTCGCCCGGGCCATGCGGATGTCGCTGCGCAATCCGGCCTGGCTGGTGATCAGCCTGATGCAGCCGATCCTGTACATCGTGCTGTTCGGGCCGCTCCTGGAGCCGCTGTCGGCCCAGCTGGGCTCGGGTAACGCCTACCGGCTCTTCGTGCCCGGGATCCTGGTCCAGCTCGGCATCTTCGGTGCCCTGTTCGTCGGCTTCGGGCTGATCGCCGAGTACCGCGCGGGGGTCATCGAGAGCCAGCGGGTCACCCCGGCCAGCCGGACGGCGCTGCTGCTCGGGCGGGTGCTGCGGGACGTCGTCGTCCTGCTCGTGCAGGGCACCCTGCTGGTGCTGGTGTCGATCCCGCTGGGGCTGCGCGCACCGGTGGCCGGCGTCGTCCTCACCCTGGTGGTGATCGCCCTGCTCGGGGCGGCGTTCGCGTCGGTGTCCTACGCGCTGGCGCTCACGCTGAAGAGCGAGGATGCCTTCGCCCCGTTGCTGAACGCCGTCGTCCTTCCGGTGCTGCTGCTGTCGGGGATCCTGCTGCCGATGACGCTGGCCCCGGGCTGGCTGCAGGCGGTCAGCGACGTCAACCCGCTCAAGCACGTCGTGTCCGGCGCGCGGGCCTTCTTCGACGGCGACTACGGCAGCAGCACCGCCTGGTGGGGTGCCGGGCTGACCGCGGCGATGGGCGTGCTGGGCTGGTGGTTCGGGGTCCGACGTTTCCGCCAGGAGTCCAGCTGACGAACGTCCACCTCTCCTGTCACACGATCGCGTGTCCGATCAGTGCTTTCGTCGGCAGGGGGGCCTAGCGTCCGCGGTGGAGGACGAGTTCCACCTCGTCGTCCACGGGAGGCCCGGTTGGTGCGACTCAGTTCGTCGACCAGAGGGGCTGCGTCCTGGCCCCTGCGCCGGGACCCGGCCACCTTCGAGCCGGGGCGCGCTGTGCGCCCCACGGGAGTCGACTCGTGACCACTCGCCGTACGTACGTCCTCGACACCTCCGTCCTGCTCTCCGACCCGGGCGCCCTGCTGCGCTTCGCGGACAGCGACCTGGTGCTCCCGCTGGTCGTCATCGGGGAACTGGAGGACAAGCGCGACCACCCTGAACTCGGCTGGTTCGCCCGGCAGACGCTGCGCATGCTCGACGACCTGCGGGTCGAGCACGGCCGGCTCGACGCGCCGATCCCGGTCGGTGAGCAGGGCAGCACGCTGCACGTCGAGCTCAACCACAGCGACCCGTCGGTGCTGCCGGCCGGCTTCCACAACGACAGCAACGACAGCCGGATCATGGTCGTGGCGCTCAACCTGCGCGCCGAGGGCAAGGACGTCTGTCTGGTGACCAAGGACGTGCCGCTGCGGGTGAAGGCCGCGGCCGTCGGGCTGGCCACCGACGAGTACCGGGGCCTGGGCGCGGTCGAGACCGGGTGGACGGGCATGCGGGAGCTCGCGGTGGACGAGGAGGACATGAACGCCCTCTACGAGTCCGGGTCGGCGTTCCTCCCCGCCGCCGCCGAGCTGCCCACGCACACCGGGCTGGTGCTGCTGTCCTCCCGTGGGTCGGCGCTGGGGCGGGTCGCGCCGGACAAGCAGGTGCGGCTGGTGCGCGGTGACCGGGACGCCTTCGGGCTGCACGGGCGCTCGGCCGAGCAGCGGATCGCGCTGGAGCTGCTGCTGGACCCCGAGGTCGGCATCGTCTCCATGGGCGGTCGGGCCGGCACCGGTAAGTCCGCGCTCGCGCTCTGTGCCGGACTGGAGTCGGTGATGGAGCGCCGGGCGCACAAGAAGGTCGTGATCTTCCGGCCGCTGTACGCCGTCGGCGGACAGGAGCTGGGCTACCTGCCCGGCAGCGAGGGCGAGAAGATGGCCCCCTGGGCGCAGGCGGTCTTCGACACCCTCGGTGCACTGGTCTCCCCGGCCGTGCTCGAGGAGGTCATCGGCCGGGGGCTGATCGAGGTGCTGCCGCTCACCCACATCCGCGGGCGCTCGCTGCACGACTCGTTCGTGATCGTCGACGAGGCGCAGTCCCTCGAGCGTGGGGTGCTGCTCACCGTGCTCTCGCGGCTGGGCACCAACTCCCGCGTCGTCCTCACCCACGACGTGGCGCAGCGGGACAACCTGCGGGTCGGCCGGCACGACGGCGTCACCGCGGTGATCGAGGCGCTCAAGGGTCACCCGTTGTTCGCGCACGTGACGTTGACCCGGTCGGAGCGCTCGCCGATCGCGGCGCTGGTCACCGAGATGCTGGAGGACCTCCCGCTCTGACCCACCGGCCCTTCCCGCAGTGCACGCCGTTCTGCCGCTTCGCACGTGGTGCACCCCGTGCAGGGCGACCGAACGGCGTGCACTGCGGCGTCAGGGGGCGCCGCGTTCCAGGGCCCGCCCGAGCCGGGCCATCAGCTGCGCCGGGGCGTCCAGCTCGACCCACACCCACCGGGTCATGCCCCACAGCTCGTGCCGCATCGCGTCCTCGCGCCGCTTCTCGGCGAAGACGGCGTCGCCGGGTTCCTGACCCGCGCGGAGGAGCCGGCCGTACTTCACCCGCCCGTCGAACTCGCCGAGCAATCGCTGCCGGCGCCAGCCGAAGTCGCTGCGACCCACGAGCGTGCCGTCGGCTCGCCGCACCTCCACCTGCAGGTCGGGCACCGGCAGGCCGGCCTCGATGATCACCGCCCTGCTGCGGCTCTCACCGACGCTCTCGCTACGCCCGTCGGCTGCCTCGACGACCCTGCGGGCAGCCCGGCTACCGCGTGTCCCCGAGGCGTCGGCGAGGACGGCGCGCAGTGCGTCGGGCGTCGTCCCACCGTTGCCCAACGCCGCGTCGGCCAGCACGAGAGCGGGCTCGAAGGGGAGCACGCGAGCGAGGTCGACGACGGTGCGGGCGAGCGAGGTGACTGCCCTTCCGCCGATCATGACCACGTCTTGAGCGGGTAGCCGTGAGACGTGGGAGCGCAGCCGGCTCTCACTGGCACTGCGGGCCGGTGGCTGCCGGGTGACCTGCACCTGTCCGAGCGGCACCCGCCACAGGGGCAGACCGTGCAGGGCTGCTGCGGAGCCGTGGCTGACGACGGCGGGGGTCCGAAGCCCGGCCAGGGTCGCCCGCATCGACAGGAGGTGTGCCTCCCGCCGGCCCAGCGGGGACGGCGCGACGAGGTAGGCGCCGCGCTGTAGAGCGGTCCACTCGCCGCGTCGCCGCAACCGGCGAATCTCGTGGTCGCCGAAGCCGGCGGCGAGGGCCTGCCCGCGCAGGACCAGTCGGGGCGACGTGGGAGCGGTGTCCATGCCGGCACCTTGCGGGACCGGCGCGACCCGTGGGCGCTACGGCGGAGATCTGTGGATGGGCGGCCCGACGGTGGACGAGCCTCCGCACCGTGCGTTTGCACGCACTCCTGTCGCGTTGCCCGGGGTGCAGCGCATGCAACGCGACAGAGCGGCGTGCAATGCGGGCAGAGCGTCGCGGGAGCGGTCAGGGGGTGGTGGGCCCCGCGTCGGCCGGATGCTCGCCCTGCTCGGCCGGTCCGGCGGTGCCCGGGTGGGCGGGCCGGGCCGGCTGCCGCGGAGCCAGGGCGAAGCGGACCAGCGCGACCGCCGCCCAGCCCGCACCCAGGCACCACAGCAGCCGGGTGGCGACCTCGTCGGCGGTGAGGTCCCCGCGCATGCCCATCATCAGTACCGGCACGGCGAGCACGAAGCCGCAGACGAGCACGTCCCAGCGGAACGGACTCATGTCCCCACCCCCGCCGGCAGGCATCAGTGCATCTCCTCCAGCCGCTCGCACAGCAGCGAGGCCCAGCGGTGCGCGGTGGCCCGCGCGCCGTCGACCCGCGCGACCGGCGCGGTCACGTGACTGAGGACGGCGGCGGGGTCGGCGGTGCAGTCGGTGTCCTGCACGACGACCGCGTCCAGGCGGGGCAGCCCGTCCAGCCAGGGGACGACGTCCTCGAGCTTGCGGGTGGCGTCCACGACGCCCCACACCGCGACCGGCGCCCAGATGGACAGCATCTGTGCCAGCCAGCCACCACCCCCGGTGCGCAGCGGCGCGTCGACGGCGACGATCGTGACCGAGCCGGAACCCGCGCTGTGCTCGGCGCGCTCGACGGCGGTCTCCAGCGTGGTGATCCGGCTCTGCTCCGGGGCCAGGTAGGCCGCGTCACTGGGCGTGGCCCACTGCACGCGGGCCGGGTCCAACCGCAGGGATCCGGCCAGCGACCGGGCCGCGGTGAGCGTCTCCGGCCCCGGCCCGACCACCAGCAGCACGTCGCCGGGCTCGGCCGGGACATCCGGCAGCGCGGGCAGCCGGTCGGTCAGGGTGCGGGTGAGCGCAGCGTAGGTCCCGCGCACGGCGGCGTCGGCGGCGAAGTCGGGGGCGATCAGGAACTCGGGGAGGCCCAGGGCCAGCAGCCGCACGACGAGCTCGTCGTCCTGGCTGAGGCCGTACGGCGCCATCTCCCTCGGCACCGACCGGACCAGCCGGGTCACGGTGGCCAGTCGGCGCTCGCCGTCGTGCGCCGGGGCGATCCCCAGCGGCAGCCGCAGGTCGCGGTGGGTCGCGGTCACCTCCAGCGGGGCGTGGTCGAGGAGCCGACCGCTGACAAGCGGCACCGCCGGGCGAGCGGCCACCGGGCGGCTGTCCGTGCTCGGGCCGGGTTCCAGCGGTCGACGCGGCGGCACGGCGGGACGCCCCTTCAGCAGCGGCGGCATCCCACCGACCGAGGGCATGCGCTGCGGAGGGAGCAGCGAGAGCGGCGGCAGGATCGTCGTGGCGTCCAGCGACAGCGGTGCGGGGTCGCTGGCGGTGCGCGCCATCGACGGCCAGGCGGCCATCGACGGGGTCATGAGCAGCGGCTCGCGGTGCGCGAGCACCTCGTGGCCGCGCAGGTCCATGCGGAACTCCTGGGTGCGGAACTCCTGGGTGCGGAAGTCCTGGGCATGGACGTCGGGCGTGCGGATGTCGTGCACCCGGACCTCCTCGTGGTGGGCCTCGTCGATCCAGCCCTCGGTGGGGGTGGCCTGGGCGGCCGCGGGAACCTGCTCGAAGGCGGCCTGCTCGACCTCCACCGGGTCGACGAGCAGGCCGGTGCCGAACAGGCCGGAGTCGAACAGGCCGGAGTCGAACAGGGCGTCGTCGAAGAGGTCATCGGCGAAGGGGCCCTCGTCGAAGAGCGCCTCGTCGAACGGCCCGGCGGTCACCAGGTCACCTTCGACCGGCGCCGGCTCCTCCTCGGCCGTGACCACGTCGTCCTCGGACACCGCGTCGACCGGCACCTCCTCCGTCTGCGCGGACCGGAGCTGTGCCGACTCGGGGAAGCGGTGCCGCCCGGTGGCGGTGAGCATGTCGTCCTCGTCGGACGGCGCCGGGGTGGCGTCGCCGGCGAGGACCCGCTCCAGCACGCCCGCGAGCAGCCGCTCGACGTCGGGGTCGGTGGCGCCCGGGCCGGCCGCGGTGAGCACCGACGCCAGCGCCGACTGCAGGACGGCGCGCTGGTCCATCGTCTCGGCGACCGGCCCGGCCACCGGAGCGACGACCGGCTCCTCGGCGGCCGGCGCCTCGGCCATGGGCTCCTCGACGAACGGCTCGAACGTCTCCCCGACCTCGTCCTCGAACACCGGCTGACGCAGCACCGCCGGCTCGGTGGGCGCCGGCTCCGCGGAGCGCTCGACGGCGTCCTCCACGGCGGCGGACACCTGCCGGTCGGCCACCATCCGCGCCAGGGCAGCGGTGAACGGTGACGGCGCGGCGGGGGCGGCGGGTGCCGGGGCGACCGGCTCCTCTGACGGGTTCGGGTAGTCCAGGGTCGGCCTGTGCCGCTTGGGCGCGAACGGGTAGGCGGCCGGG
>JAOPWG010000091.1 GCA_025965775.1 Modestobacter sp.
ACCGAGAGTTGGCACTCTCGTTCAATCAACCAAAGGAACCCACCGAATCCGAAGACCCGGATGGGGATTTGTTACTTGGCACTGACTTTCGGCACGCTGTTGAGTTCTCAAGGAGCGGACGCGCAGGAAGTCCAGCCCATTTCGGGGCCCTCGTTCGAGGCGGTGTTCTCACTGTACATCGCGTTCCGCAGCGGTCAAACCTCGGGGGTTCGACCGGCGGTTGACCAGGCTGGCGGCCCGGTCCGTTCTTCGCGGTGCATGGAGAACAGTACACGTCCTGGAGAGGGCTCTGCAGGGGGGTACCCGACCACCCCCTCGGCGGCCGCGGACACCGGGCTGACCAGCGGTTCTGCGACTCAGGCCACCCCGCGGGGCCGGTACTGGACGCTGACCCGGGGACCGACCGGCTTCGTCGTCTTGGGGATGCAGTGCTCCCACGTGCGCTGGCAGGAACCGCCCATGACCACCAGGTCGCCGTGCCCCAGGGTGAACCGGAGGCTCTCCCCGCCACCGACCGGCCGGAGCATGAGCGCCCGCGGCGAGCCGAACGAGACGATGGCGACCATCGTGTCCGCGCTACGGCTGCGCCCGATGCGGTCCCCGTGCCAGGCGACACTGTCCCGCCCGTCCCGGTAGAGACACATGCCGGCGGTCACGAACGGTTCACCCAACTCAGGGCCGTAGTGGGCGTTCAGGTCGCTCCGGGCGTCGGTCAGCGTCGGGTGCGGCAACGTCTCGCCACCGCCGTACCACCGCAGCAACCGGGGCACGTCGACCTCGCGGTCGTACATCTGCCGCCGGTCGGCGCGCCAGCCGATGTCGCCCAGGAGGACGCCCAGAACCGCATCGGAGCCCTCGACCCAGCCAGGGAGGTGGTCCACCCAGGCGCCGCGGGAGAGAAGGTGGCGGTTGACCCGCCCGGTCAGCGGGGACAGCGCCGGCTCGTCGGCGACGTCCCACATCGACGGCTGGTGCGCGAGCGACATGCCGGCACGCTACCGCAGGTTTCGCACACCTGTTCGAAACCCTGTGGACAACCGTGCTCGCGGATCAGGCGGTGAGGGCGAGCACGAAGGGCAGCACGGCCGAGGCGCCCGCGCGCCGCAGCTCACGCCCGGCGACGGTGACCGTCCACCGGGAGTCGGCCAGGTCGTCGACCAGCAGGACCGGGCCGTCCACCGATGCCAGCCGCTCCCGCAGGTCGTCCCCCACGACCACACGTCCCCAGATGGCAGCCAGCCGGAAAGCGCTGTTGCCACCGGGCTGTCCGGTGGGTCCGCCGTGGACCAGGTCCAGCTCCCCCAGGTAGGGCAGCCGCCCCAGCCGGGCGAGGCCCTGCGCGAGGCCCGAGACCAGGGCGGGTCGACGGCGCGACGGCATGGCCACCACGGCGGCCGGACGTTGGGCCCAGTCCCAGGAACCCAGCACCCGGGCGCAGGCCTTGAGCAGGTCGTCGTCCGGCGGAGCGTCGGAGGGCAGCCCGGGGCGGATCACCCGGTGGGAGACGTCGAAGGCGGCGTCCGGGTCCTCCTCGATGCCGGGGGCCTGGAGGTCGTCGGTCAGCTGGGCCACCCCACCGACGCCGTCGTCCCCGAGCAGCGTGCGCAGCCGTTGTCCCCAGCCCAGATCGGTCAGCCGGGCCACGGCCCGGCCGGTCTCCACCTGTTCCCCGGCGACGATCTTGCCCTTGACCCCGACCCCGAGCCGGTCGGCACCGGTGGGCCACTGCGCCCGGGGGGCGAGCTCCACACCCGGCCGATCCAGCCGGGCCGAGGCCGCCTCGGCCGCGCCGGCCGGGATGTCGGCTGTGTACCAGGGTCCGGCGCACACGTCGCAGCGCCCACAGGGCGCCGCCGTCGGGTCGTCCAGCGCCTCCTGCAGGAACGCCATGCGGCACTCCGCGGAGTCCACCGGCCGGGCATAGGCGAGCATCGCCCGCTGCTCGGCCTCCCGGGTCTGGGTCACCCGGGCGTAGCGGTCGGCGTCGTAGACCCACGGCTGGCCGGTCGACCGCCAGCCGCCCTGCACCCGTTCGACCGCCCCGTCGACGGCGAGCACCTTCAGCAGCAGCTCCAGGCGGGAGCGGCGCACGTCGGCAACGGTCTCCAGCCGCGCCACCGACCAGGCCTTGCCGTCGGCCATGGCGTTGAGCACCGCGGCGGCGTGGTCCTCCCGGGGCATCGAGGAGGTGGCGAACCACTGCCAGATGGCGATGTCCTCCGGGCCGGGGAGCAGGAGCACGTCGGCGTGCTCCACGGCGCGGCCGGCACGCCCGACCTGC
This sequence comes from Modestobacter sp., assembly GCA_025965775.1. GTDB lineage: Bacteria > Actinomycetota > Actinomycetes > Mycobacteriales > Geodermatophilaceae > Modestobacter. Next base: position 2,282 of record JAOPWG010000091.1, read on the forward strand.
TGGTAGTAGCTGACCGGCGAGGACGGCGCCCCGAGGTGGACGACGAACCCCAGGTCGGGCTTGTCGAAGCCCATGCCCAGAGCCGAGGTGGCGACCAGCGCCTTGACCCGGTTCTCCCGGAGGGCCTCCTCGGCGTCCTTGCGGTCGGCGTCGTCCAGCCGGCCGGTGTAGGCACGGACCTCGTGTCCGGCGTCGCGCAGCAGCGCGGCGGTCTCCTCGGCCGCGGCCACGGTCAGCGTGTAGACGATGCCGCTGCCCGGCAGGTCGGTGATGTGCGCGGCCAGCCAGGCCAGCCGCGCCCGGTCGGTGTCGAGCCGGAGCACGCCCAGCCGCAGCGAGTCGCGGGCAAGGGGGCCGCGCACCGTGGTGACCTCGACCCCGCCGGCGCCCAGCTGCTCGGCGACGTCGGCCACCACCCGCTCGTTGGCCGTGGCCGTCGTCGCCAGCACGGGGGTGCCGGCCGGGAGCTGGCCGAGCAGGTCGCGGATGCGCCGGTAGTCGGGCCGGAAGTCGTGGCCCCAGTCGGAGACGCAGTGCGCCTCGTCGACGACGAGCAGGCCGCAACGGGACACCAGACCCGGCAGCTGCTCGTCGCGGAAGCGGGGGTTGGTCAGCCGCTCGGGGGACACCAGGAGGACGTCGACGTCGTCGGCGGCCAGCCGGGCGGCCACGTCGTCCCACTCGGTGGCGTTGGCGCTGGAGATCTCCACCGCCTTGATGCCCGCCCGGGCGGCCGCGGCGACCTGGTCGCGCATCAGCGCGAGCAGCGGGCTGACCAGCAGCGTCGGGCCGGCACCTCGGCGGCGCAGCAACGCGGTGGAGACGAAGTAGACGGCGGACTTGCCCCAACCGGTGCGCTGCACGACCAGGGCCCGCTGCTGCCGCTCGACCAGCGCCGCGACCGCGGCGTCCTGACCTTCGCGGAAGACCGCGTCGGGCCGCCCGGTGAGCTCACGCAGGATGCCGAGCGCCTCGTCGGCCAGATCGGTGGTCGGCGTCGCCAGGCTGCTCATGCCCCCGACCGTAGGCGTCCCCACCGACAGCCCGCGCCCCGCCGTGGCGACCCTGTGGACGGCGGGGAATGATGAGCGGCGATGTCGCGCGAGCACCCGCAGGTGATGCTCCCCCCGGACAACCACGTGCACACCGAGTTCTCCTGGGACACCGGCCCGCGCGCCTCGATGCTGCGCACCTGCGAGGAGGCCGTGCGGCTCGGGTTGCCCGCCGTGGCCTTCACCGAGCACCTGGACTTCACGGTCTGGAACGCCGACGACCAGGCCGCCGCCCAGGGGCTGACCGAGCGGTACCCGGCCAACCAGCGCCCGATCGACGTCGATGTCTACGCGGAGACCATCTGGGAGTGCCGCGACCGCTTCCCCGAACTGCGGGTGTGGTCCGGGATCGAGGCGGGCGAGCCGCACCTGTTCGCCGGCAGCATCGCCGCGCACCTGAAGGCCTCGCCGGTCGACCGCGTCCTCGGGTCGCTGCACTCGCTCTCCCAGGGCGGCCAGCTCATCGGCGTGAGCCGGATGCTGACCGCCGGCGGTGCCGAGGAGACGATGCGCCGCTACCTCGGCGAGATGGTCATGATGATCGAGTCCAGCGACGTCTTCCAGGTCCTCGCGCACTGCGACTTCCCGCGGCGGACCTGGCCCGGTGGCCGCGACCGCTACCAGGAACACGTGTTCGAGGAGGAGTACCGCGCCGTCTTCCGCGCGCTGGCGGCCACCGGGCGGGCGCTGGAGGTCAACACGACCAGCCCGCTGTGGTCGGTCCCCCTCCTGAGCTGGTTCCGCGAGGAGGGCGGCGACGCGGTCAGCTTCGGCAGCGACGCGCACGTGCCCCACGCGGTCGGGCAGCGCTTCGACCTGGCGGTCGCCATCACGGAGGCGGCCGGCTTCCGGCCCGGCCGCGACCGGTTCGACTTCTGGCGCCGCTGAGCCGGCAGGAACTGCTGCGAACGGATTGACGAAGTACTTCACCGCTAAGGCAATTACCGGTTAGGGTCGCGCGGTGACCCTCCTCCGCCGCGTCGTCATCGCGCTCGGCGGGAACGCCATGACCGGGCCCGACGGGTCGGCGACGCCCCGGGCGCAGCGCGACGCGATCGCCGTCGCCGCCCGCCACATCGCCGAGGTCGTCGCCACCGGCGTCCAGGTGGTGCTGACCCACGGGAACGGTCCCCAGGTCGGGAACCTGCTGGTCAAGAACGAACTGGCCGCGCACGTGGTGCCGCCGGTGCCCCTGGACTGGAACGTCGCACAGACCCAGGCGACCATCGGCCTGACCATCGCCGACGAACTGGATGCCTGCCTCGCCGCGCGGGGCCTGCCACAGCGCACCGCCGCCGTGGTGACCCGCACGCTGGTGGACGCCGGCGACCCCGGCTTCAGCACCCCCACCAAGCCGGTCGGCCGCTTCCTGCCGCGCGAGGAGGCGCAGCGGTTCATCGCGCTGGGGCAGAACTGGGAGGACCGCGGCCCCCGCGGCTGGCGCCGGGTCGTCGCCTCGCCCGAACCGCTGTCCGTCATCGACGTCCCGGCGGTCAACGCGCTCGTCACGGCCGGGTTCGTCGTCGTCTGTGCGGGCGGCGGCGGCGTGCCGGTGGTCGACGAGGGCCACGACGGCACGGCACTGCACGGCATCGAGGCGGTCATCGACAAGGACCTGACCGCCGCGCTGCTGGCCGGCGAGCTCGGCGCGGACACCCTGGTGATCGCCACCGACGTCCCCAACGTGATGATCGACTTCGGCACGCCCGCCCAGCGGCCACTGGGCGCGGTGACCGCCGCGGAACTGCGCGGGCATGCGGCCGCCGGGCAGTTCGCCCGCGGCAGCATGGGCCCCAAGGTCGACGCCGCCCTGCGCTTCGTCGACGGCGGGAACTCCGCGGACACGCAGCGCCGCGCCGTCATCACCTCGCTCGAGCACATCTCCGACGTCGTCACCGGTGACGACGTCGGCACCGTCCTGACCGCTCTGTAGAAGGAGAATTCATGCCCGCACCGATCGAGGTCCGCAAGGTCCCGCTGCACAACGTCAGCGACGCCACCGAGCTGGCCAAGCTCATCGACGAGGGCGTCATGGACGCCGACCGGGTCATCGCCGTCATCGGCAAGACCGAGGGCAACGGCGGCGTGAACGACTACACCCGGATCATCGCCGACCGCGCGTTCCGCGAGGTGCTGGTGGAGAAGGGCACCCGGACGCCGGAGCAGGTCAAGCAGGTCCCGATCGTGTGGTCCGGCGGCACGGACGGCGTCATCAGCCCGCACGCCACCATCTTCGCCACCCTGCCCGCGAACTCGGTGGAGAAGACCGACGAGCCGCGGCTGACCGTCGGCTTCGCGATGAGCGAGACGCTGCTGCCCGAGGACATCGGCCGGCTCACCATGGTGGAGAAGGTCGCCGAGGCCGTGCGCCGGGCGATGGCCGAGGCCGGGATCACCGATCCGGCCGACGTGCACTACGTGCAGACGAAGACGCCACTGCTGACCATCGAGACCATCCGCGACGCCCACTCGCGCGGCCAGGAGACCTACTACGACGAGCCGCACGGCTCGATGGACCTGTCCATCGGCACCACCGCGCTGGGCATCGCGCTGGCGCTGGGCGAGATCGAGATGCCCGAGCAGAAGCAGGTCATGCGCGACTTCTCGCTGTTCAGCGCGGTCGCCTCCTGCTCCTCGGGCGTGGAGCTCGACCGGGCACAGATCGTCGTGGTCGGCAACGCCCGCGGGCACGGTGGCAATTACCGCATCGGCCACTCGGTGATGAACGACGCCCTCGACCAGGACGGCATCTGGAACGCCATCCGGGACGCCGGCCTGGAGCTGCCGGAGCGGCCGCACACCAGCGACCTGGGTGACAACCTGGTCAACGTCTTCCTCAAGTGCGAGGCCGACCCGACCGGCTACGTGCGCGGGCGCCGCAACGCGATGCTCGACGACTCCGACGTCTTCTGGCACCGGCAGATCAAGGCCACCGTCGGCGGCGTCGCCGCGTCGGTGACCGGCGACCCGGCCGTCTTCGTCTCCGTCGCGGCCGTGCACCAGGGCCCGTCCGGGGGCGGCCCGGTCGCGGCGATCGTCAAGGCCTGACGCTCAGCACGACAGCGGCGCCGGTCGGGGATCCACCCCCGGCCGGCGCCGTCGTGCGTCGAGGGGACCCAGCAGCCGGAGCGGGCGGCCCGCGCGACCGCTGCCCTCGTCGGACTCAGGGGACGATCGAGTCGACGTAGCCGCCGTCCACCCGCAGCGCTCCACCCGTGGTGGCCGACGCGAGCGGGGAGGCGGGCAGCGCCGTCCTGGACATCGCGTAGTGGATCATCTCGGCCGGGATCGCGACCGCGGAGTCGCCGGCGATGTACTGGATGCGGTCCCAGCCGCGCCTGCGCATGCCGGGCAGATAGCGGGCAGGTAGGCCCGGCCGGGCGTCCTCGACGCCGGGCGGTCCTACCGCTGAGGTCGATCTGCACGGTGCTCCTCCTGGGGTCGTCGTGACGCCCGGCGCGGGTCAGGACGCCCGGGCCGTGCCGCCGAGGTCGGCGCTGAGCCGGTCGGCCGTCTCCACCAGCAGCGGCACCACCTCGCGCTCCAGCTGTTCGACGGTGGACCGGCCGGTGGACGTCGAGGACGCCAGCGCGGCCACGACGGCACCCGACCGGTCGCGCACCGGCGCGGAGGCCGAGAGCAGGCCGGTCTCCAGTTCCTCGCTGACCGTCGACCACCCCTGCCGGCGCACCTCGGCCAGGGCCGCCCGCAGTGCACCCACGTCGGTGACCGTGTTCGTCGTGATGGCCTGCGGCGGGTAGCGGAGCAGGACCTCGTCGACCAGCTCGTCGGGAGCCCAGGCGAGCAGCACCCGGCCCATGGACGTCGCGTGCGCGGGGACCCGGGTACCGACGGACACGTTGATGCTCATGATCCGGCGCACCGGGACGCGGGCGACGTAGACCACCTCGGCGCCGTCCAGCGTGGACAGCGAGGCGGATTCCTGGGTCTGCTCGGCCAGCCCCAGCAGGTGCGGCTGGGCGAGCTCGATGAGGGCGTGCGACTCCGTGTAGTGCTGCCCGATGGTGAGCACCCGCGGGGTGAGCGACCAGCGACCGCTCCCGTTCGAGCGCACGTACCCCATCCGCTCCAGCGTGATCAGGAACCGGCGGACGGCGGGCCGGGAGAAGCCGGTGAGCTGGGCCAACTCGGCCAGCGTCGGCTCCGGATGCTCGGCGTCGAAGGCCAGGAGCAGCGTGATCCCCCGCTCGAGGCTCTGCACGTGGTCGCGGTCGACCTCAGACGTCGTCATCGGACCTCATCTTCCTGCATCCCCGGGGTTGACCGGCCGCTGTGACCCGGTGCACACTCGGCCGACCGCACAGCGTTCAGCTTGTACGCACAGCGTACTAGGAGGTGTCCCGGGTGACACTCGACTCAGCCGAACTCCGCACCGTCTTCGGCCGGTTCGCCACCGGGGTCACGGTCGTCACCTGCGCCAAGGAGGGCGGCCTCCCGCACGGCGCCACGGTCAACGCGTTCACCGCCGTCTCCCTGGAACCGGCGCTGTGCCAGGTCACGCTGACCCGACAGTCCAAGGCCTGCGGCTATCTGGAGAACGCGCCGTTCGCGGTCAACGTGCTCTCCGCGGCCCAGCTGGATGCCGCCTGGCACTTCGCCGGTCGCCCCCAGGACCCGGAGCCGACCTGGGCCGATGGCCCGACCGCGCCGGTCCTCGTGGGCAACGCCGCGACCATCTCCTGCCGGCCATGGCGCACCTACGACGGCGGCGACCACCTGATCGTCATCGGCGAGGTGGTCGACCTCCAGGTCGCCGACGCGGAGCCGCTGCTCTTCTTCGGCGGCCGCTTCCGGGAGCTGGCCGCGCCGGAGACCGGCGTGCACTGGGGCGGGTCCATCGACTGCCCCGAGCTGGGCTGGTTCGACGCCACCACCGCCTTCACCCCGCTCTACCCACGCAGCTCCCGCGCGGCCTCCTGAGACCGCGCCACAGCAGCGCCGCCCGACCGATCGAGCACGGCTCGCAGTTCCCGCAGCACCCGACTCCACCGACGAAGAAGGGTTCTCTTGTGACAGTCGAACAAGAGCGCGACGTGGTCAGCCCCCGCAGCACGGCCGACGGGGCTCCCGACCTCGACAAGCCCACGGCCACGCGACCGATGACCGGCGACGAGTACATCGCGAGCCTGCAGGACGACCGTGAGGTCTGGATCTACGGCGAGCGGGTCGCGGACGTCACCACCCACCCGGCGTTCCGCAACCCGGTACGGATGACCGCGCGGCTCTACAACTCGATGCACGACCCGGAGACGGCCCCGAAGGTCACCACACCGACCGACACCGGCAGCGGCGGGATCACCCACCCGTTCTTCCGCGCACCGCACTCGGTGGCGGACATGGTGGCCGACCGGGACGCCATCGCGACGTGGGCGCGGATGTCCTACGGCTGGATGGGCCGGGCGCCGGACTACAAGGCCTCGTTCCTCGGCACCCTGGGCGCCAACAGCGAGTTCTACGCGCCGTACGAGGCGAATGCGAAGCGTTGGTACAAGGAGTCGCAGGAGAAGGTCCTGTACTGGAACCACGCGATCATCAACCCGCCGGTGGACCGCGATCTCCCGCCGGACGAGGTCGGCGACGTCTTCATGAAGGTGGAGAAGGAGACCGACGCCGGGCTCATCGTCAGCGGCGCGAAGGTCGTGGCCACCGGATCGGCGATCACCAACTACAACTTCATCGCCCACTACGGACTCCCGATCAAGAAGAAGGAGTTCGCCCTCATCTGCACGGTGCCGATGGACGCGCCCGGCGTGAAGCTGATCTGCCGCACCTCCTACACCCAGCAGGCCGCCGTGATGGGCAGCCCGTTCGACTACCCGCTGTCGAGCCGGCTGGACGAGAACGACACGATCTTCGTGTTCGACAAGGTGCTCGTGCCGTGGGAGAACGTGTTCCTGTACGGCGACGTGGAGAGGGTCAACGGGTTCTTCCCGCAGTCCGGGTTCATCCCGCGGTTCACGTTCCACGGCTGCATCCGGCTCGCGGTCAAGCTGGACTTCATCGCCGGCCTGCTGATCAAGGCGCTCGAGGCCACCGGCAGCAAGGACTTCCGCGGCGTCCAGACGCGCGTCGGTGAGGTCATCGGCTGGCGGAACCTGTTCTGGGCGCTGTCCGACGCGATGACCCGCAACCCCGACGAGTGGGTGAACGGCGCGCTGCTGCCGAAGCTCGACTACGGCCTGATCTACCGGATGTTCATGATCCAGGGCTACCCGCGGGTGAAGGAGATCATCCAGCAGGACGTGGCCAGCGGCCTGATCTACCTGAACTCGCACTCTCGGGACTTCAAGACCCCCGAGGTGCGGCCCTACCTCGACAAGTACGTCCGCGGGTCGAACGGCTACGACGCGGTCGACCGCGTGAAGCTGATGAAGGCGCTGTGGGACGCGACCGGCAGCGAGTTCGGCGGCCGGCACGAGCTGTACGAGCGCAACTACTCCGGCAACCACGAGAACGTGAAGGCCGAGATCCTGTTCGCCGCCGAGGCGCAGGGCGAGGTCGACAAGATGAAGGGGCTCGCCGAGGCCTGCCTGGCCGAGTACGACCTGGACGGCTGGACGGTCCCCGACCTGTTCGACAACGACGACGTGTCGATCTTCAAGCGCTGAGAGGAGTGCCCCCATGACCACCGCACCCATCCACATCCCCACCGCGGCCGGCTCCGGCTCGGCGGCCACCGACGCCTTCCGGGAGAACCGCGGCCAGCGCGGTGCCGCGACGACGGACCAGCAGCGCATCGACACGTTCGCCCGCGACGTGCTCGGCCGGATCCACGAGGCCATCCGCGAGCACCACCTGACGTACCCGGAGTACACGGCCGTGAAGAAGTGGCTGATCGAGGTCGGTGAGAACGGCGAGTGGCCGCTGTTCCTGGACGTCTTCGTGGAGCACGTGGTCGAGGACGTCGTGAACTCCGGCCGCCGGGGCTCCAAGGGCACCATCGAGGGCCCGTACTACCTGCCCGGCCAGGCCGAGCTGCCGGCGACGTGCACGCTGCCGATGCGCTCGGACGAGAAGGGCGACCCGCTCGTCCTCGACGGCCAGGTCCGGGCGGTGGACGGCACACCGCTCGGTGGGGCCACAGTGGACATCTGGCTCGCCGACGACGACGGCTACTACTCCGGGTTCGCGCCCGACATCCCGGCGGGCAACCTCCGCGGCGTGGTCACGGCGGACGGCGAGGGGCGGTTCGCGATCAGGGCGATCCAGCCCGCGCCGTACGAGATCCCCAAGGACGGCTCGGTGGGTCAGCTCATCGCCGCGGCCGGGTGGCACGCGTGGCGGCCGGCCCACATCCACGTCATGGTGAGCGCACCCGGGTACCGGACGCTCACCACGCAGCTGTACTTCCGCGGTGGCGAGTGGCTGGACTCCGACGTCGCCCAGGCGACCAAGCCGGAGCTCATCCTGGACCCGCGGCCGGGTGCGGACGGGGTGTTGGTGTCGACGTACGACTTCGTGCTCGACCCCGAGCAGTAGGTGATCGGCCGGCCGGTGCGGGACCTCCCGTACCGGCCGGCGCCACGAGACGGAGACTGCACATGAGCGACAAGCGCGTCGAGCGCCTCGAGACCACGATCCTGGACGTGCCGCTGCGCCGTCCGCACCGCTTCGCCCGGGCGAGCATGGACGCGCAGCCCATGCTCCTCGTCCGGGTCCACACCGCGGGCGGCGTGACCGGGATCGGCGAGGGCGTCGTGCCCGGCGGCCCGTGGTGGGGCGGCGAGTCGGTCGAGACGATGAAGGCGATCGTCGACACCTACCTGGCGCCGGTCGTGGTGGGCCAGGAGGTGGACCGGATCGCCGACATCCAGCAGCGGATGCACGACGTGTCCGCGGAGAACCTGTTCGCCAAGGCGGCCGTCGAGGTCGCCCTGCACGACGCCTGGGGCCGGACGCTCGGCGTACCGGTGCACACGCTGCTCGGCGGCCTCGCCCGCGACTCGATCGCGGTCACCTGGGCGCTCGGCACCGAGGAGGCCGGTGCCGTCGTCGACGAGGCGCTGGAGAAGCTGGACTCCGGGCAGCACCACAGCTTCAAGCTGAAGATGGGCGCGCAGTCCCCGGAGGACGACACCCGGCGCATCGTCGAGATCGCCTCGAAACTCGCCTGCCGGGCCGGTGTACGCGTCGACCTCAACGCCCGCTGGGACCGCCTCACCTCGCTGAGGTACCTGCCCCGGCTCGTGGAGGCGGGCGTCGAGCTGATCGAGCAACCCGTGCCGGCCGAGGACATCGAGGGGATGGTCGCGATCAACGCCGCCCTGCCGATCCCGGTGATGGCGGACGAGAGCCTGCGCACGCCGCGGGACGCGTACCGGCTCGCCCGGCTGGGGGCCGCGGACGTCTACTCGCTGAAGACCACCAAGTCCGGCGGGCTGCGCAACACCCGGATGATCGCCGACGTCGCCGCGGCGGCCGCGATCCCGTGTCACGGGGGCACGGCGATCGAGGGGCCGATCGGCACGGCCGGCTCCCTGCACCTCGCCTGCGCGCTGCCGAACGTCACGTTCGGCAGCGAGCTGTTCGGACCGCTGCTCATGCGCGAGGAGCTGCTCACCACGCCGCTGGAGTACCGCGACGGCCACCTGCACCTGCCGTCCGGACCCGGCCTGGGCGTGGAGCTGGACCCCGACGCGGTCGCGAAGTTCACGAGGAGCTGAGCCGATGCTGTTCCTGGTCAAGATGGACGTGGCCATCCCGTACGACCTCGATCCCGCCGAGCGCACGCGCCTGCTGGCGGAGGAGAGGGCGCGCGCCCGGCAGCTCCAGCGGGACGGCGTCTGGGTGCACCTGTGGCGGGTCGCCGGACAGTACGCCAACTACAGCGTGCTGGACGTGGCGTCGCCCGACGAGCTCCACGAGGTCCTGTGGAGCCTGCCGCTGTTCCCGTTCATGACCATCGAGGTGACGGCGCTGGCACGGCACCCGTCGGCGATCTGAGCCTCACCAGGCGGCGGGCGCGTAGTCCTTCAGGAAGCAGCCGTACAGATCCTCGCCCGCCTCGCCGCGGACGATCGGGTCGTACACCCGCGCCGCCCCGTCGACGAGGTCCAGCGGGGCGTGGAAGCCCTCCTCGGCGAGCCGCACCTTCGTCGGGTGCGGCCGTTCGTCGGTGATCCAGCCGGTGTCCACACTGGTCATGAGGATGCCGTCGGACAGCATCTCCTCGGCGCTCGTGCGGGTGAGCATGTTCAGCGCGGCCTTGGCCATGTTGGTGTGCGGGTGCCCGGGTCCCTTGTACGCGCGGCTGAACTGACCCTCCATCGCGGACACGTTCACAATGTATTTCCGGCGCGCCCGCGCCGCGGCCATGGCCGGGCGGAGGCGGCTCACCAGGATGAACGGCGCGGTCTGGTTGCAGAGCTGGACCTCCAGCAGCTCCATCGCGTCCACCTCGTCCACGCGCTGGACCCAGCTGTTGGTGTGGTGCAGGTCCGGGACGAGGCCGCCGGCATCGATGGCGGTCTGCGCGGCGACCCGGTCCAGGGACGCCGAGCCCGCGGTCAGGGCCAGGCTGGTCAGCGCGGCCGGGCTCAGGGCCCCCGGGGCGAGGGCATCGGGTGCGGGGTGCTCGGACAGCGACCGCGTCAGCGCCGCCGGGTGCGCGTCGCTGGTGTGCCCGAACGTCAGCATCTCCGGCAGCGGCCCCGGCGGCAGCGGCGCGGACTCGGCCTCGGCCAGCGGCGCGTACGAGCCGGGGGAGCGGCGGACCGTCTGCGCGGCGTTGTTGATCAGGATGTCGAGCGGGCCCTGGGCGGCGACGCTGTCGGCCAGACCGAGCACCTGCGACGGGTCCCGCAGGTCGATGCCGACGATCCGGAGCCGGTGCAGCCACTCGGCGCTGTCGGGCATCGCGCTGAAGCGGCGTACCGCGTCGTTCGGGAAGCGCGTGGTGATCGTGGTGTGGGCACCGTCCCGGAGCAGCATGAGCGCGATGTACATGCCGATC
>JAOPWG010000097.1 GCA_025965775.1 Modestobacter sp.
GGCCGCTGGTGCTGTCGACGGCGTTCATCCTCGAGGAGGGCACGGCGCTGGCCGACATCGGCCGGGTCGCCGAGGCGATGGGTCGCGCCGCGTCGGCGGCCGGCGTGCGGCTGGTCACCGGCGACACCAAGGTGGTCGACGCCGGTTCGGGCGATGGCGTGTTCGTCAACACCGCGGGCATCGGTCTGGTGCCCGACGGGGTCGTCATCGCCCCGGGGCGGGCCCGGTCCGGCGACGTCGTGATCGTCAGCGGCGACATCGGCGTGCACGGGGTGGCGGTGATGAGCTGCCGGGAGGGCCTGGAGTTCGGCACGCCGGTACGCAGCGACAGCGCGCCGCTGAACGGACTGGTGGCGGCGATGCTCGCCACCGGCGGGGACGTGCACGTGCTCCGGGACCCCACCCGCGGGGGCGTGGCGGCCACGCTCAACGAGATCGCGAAAGCGGCCGGGGTGGGCATCGAGCTCATCGAGCGGGACATGCCGATCCCGCAGCCCGTGCGCGATGCGTGCGGGCTGCTCGGCCTGGACCCGCTCTACGTCGCCAACGAGGGGAAGCTGGTGGCGTTCGTGGCGCGCGAGGACGCCGACCTGGTGCTGGCGGCGATGCGCAGCCATGAGCACGGCGCCGGTGCGGTGGTGGTCGGCGCCTGCGTCGCGGCGCACCCGGGCCTGGTGGTCACGCGGACCGGGTTGGGCGGCACCCGGGTCGTCGACCTGCCGATCGGCGAGCAGCTGCCCCGGATCTGCTGAATGGCGCTCACCACGGGGGAGGCGCTCTTCGCCCGGTACGCCTTCCCGCCCAACGACCTGGGCCACTGCGGGCCACCGGGGGCGGAGCTGCTGCTGGCCGGCGCCGCCGGCGACGACGACCGCGATCTGCGCGCACGGCTGGAACAGTTCGTGGGGGCATGGCCCTACCTGGATCTGCTGGCCCGCACCACCGGGGTCGGCGACGGACTGGATCCCGACGTCGTCGCGGCCTACTGGCTGGGCGGCGAGCTGCTCGACCGGGTGGATCCGGCGGCGGTCGTCGCGGCGGTCGGCCGGCGCTTCGGCGCGCAGCCGGGAGTCCGGGAGCGCCTGGCGGCGCTGTCCGACCTCGCGGCGGCGCGAGCCGACCACCTGTTCCACGTGTTCGTCGTGTACCCGTGGGTCGGGTTGCTCGGGTCGGCCGGTGACGTGCCGCGCTCCGTACTGGACAGCTGCCGGGTGCGGTGGGGCACCGTGGTCTCGGTCGAGGGCGAGTCCGCCGGTGTGTGGTCGCGCCCCCTGACCTGGGACGGCACCGCGCTCGGGCTCGACGAGGGGCGGATCGAGGACTGCCGGTGGGCGCGCGGCCGGCACGCATTCGTGCGGGAGCTGCGTCCCGGCGACCGGGTGTCGCTGCACTGGAACTGGGTCTGCGACCGGCTGGACGACGACCGGGTCGAGGGGCTGTCCGCCCGCACGCACAGCCAGTTGGCGATGAGCAACGCGTGGTTGGCGCGGCGGCCCCGAGCCGACGAGCAGTCCGGTGGGGCGCCGGCGCCCCCGGCAGTGGCCGGGCCGAGCCGCGGACGGTCCGCACCCGCGCGGTGAGCCGGATCGAGCCGTCGGCCGCTGTGGGGGCGCGCACGGCGTCCCGCAGGGGGGCAACGGGCGGCACGACCGCAGTGCGATCTCCTCAGCAGCGTCCCGCCCGGGGTGGCCTTCCTCGACCGCCAGATGTGACGTGGGCCACGGTGTGCCCATCCCGGTGCCTACCCCCGGTCCGGGTCCGAGCAGAGGAGATCGCCGTGGGACGAGTCGAGGGCAAGGTCGCGTTCATCACCGGAGCCGCCAGAGGACAGGGACGGTCACACGCGATCCGGCTGGCCGAAGAGGGCGCGGACATCATCGCGGTCGATGTGTGCCAGGACATCGACACGGTGCCCTACGCCGGCGCGACGGACGCCGATCTGGCCGAGACCGCCAAGCTGGTCGAGGCGCTCGACCGGCGGATCGTGGCCCAGCAGGCCGACGTCCGCGACCTGGCGTCGCTGCAGCGCGCCGTCGACGAGGGGTTGTCCCAGTTCGGGCACATCGACATCGTCTCCGCCAACGCCGGGATCGCGAGCTTCGCGCCGGCGCTCGAGCTGAGCGAGGAGGTCTGGCAGGACGTCATCGACATCAACCTCACCGGCGTCTGGAAGACCGTGAAGGCGACCGCTCCGGCCATGGTGGAGCGGGGCCAGGGTGGGTCCATCGTCCTCACCAGCTCGATCGCCGGGCTGATCGCGTTCCCCAACCTGGCGCACTACACCGCGGCCAAACATGGCGTCACCGGCCTCATGCGCACCCTCGCGGTGGAGCTGGCCCCCCATGGCATCCGGGTCAACTCGGTGCACCCCACGACGGTGGACACGCCCATGGTCGCCAACGAGCCGGTGTGGGGCCTGTTCCTGGGCGGTGTACCGGGCGCCACGCGCGAGCAGGCGGCCGAGGGCATGAAGGCGCTCAACGCGATGCCGGTCCCCTGGGTGGAGGCGAGGGACATCAGCAACGCCGTCCTGTACCTCGCCTCGGACGAGGCTCGCTACGTCACGGGCACCACGACGGTGATCGATGCCGGGGCGATGGCGCCCTTCAAGATCCCGCACCAGGCCTGACCTGCCGGGGCCGCACGTCGACCGGACCGCCCGTCGTCACGGTCCGGTCGACCGGCAGCCCGGGCGGAGGCGGTCGCGCGACGGCGTCAGGCGGGACGGTCCAGCAGCTCCTTGAGTGCGCGGTCGATGAACTCGTTGTCGGCCGGGTTGTTGCCCAGACCGGCGAAGTGGCCGTAGATGGTCGGGATGACCCGGACCTCGCCGTTCGGGATGAACCGGGATGCCCACTCCTCGTCCTCCGGCGGGAAGTACAGGTCGGTCTTCGCGGGCATCGCCAGGAGCGAGCAGCGGATGGAGCGCAGTGCGGCCTCGGTGTCGCCGTTGAACCCGGGGGTCTGGCCGACATCGCCGTGCTCCCAGGTCCACAGCATGGCCAACAGGTCGTTGGGGTCGCGCTCGTCGAGCCAGAACCCCTCCCAGAACCCGACGAGGAAGTCCTCGAGCGAGGAGAAGCCGAGGTTCCGGTACTCGCGGTGCCAGTAGAAGGCCTGGGAGAGGCCCCAGCCGGCGTAGATACGCGCGAAGGCACGCATCCCGACGGTGGGCGGCTCATCGGGGGAGTACAGACCCCCGTTGAAGACCGGATCGGCGTTGAGGGCGGCGCGGAGGCTCTTCAGGAACACCTGGTTGTGCTCGCTGGTGATGGCCGCGCCGACGATCGGCGCGGCCCGCTTCACCATCTCGGGGTGGCTGACGGCCCACTGGTAGGTCTGCCCGGCGCCCATGGAGGAACCCAGGACCAGCTCGAGGGACTCGATGCCCCACTTCTGTGTGAGCAGCCGGTGCTGGACCTCGACCTGGTCGTAGAACGTGACCGGCGGGAAGTAGGGACCGTTGAACGGGGGAGGAGTGTTGCTGGGGGACGTCGACAGACCGTTGTTGAGCTGGTTGGGGACGACGATGAAGTACTTCTCCGGGTCGCAGGCCTTGCCCTTCCCGATCGTCCACTCGTTGGCGTCGTGCCACGCGCTGAACCAGGTGGGGTGCACGATCACGTTGGACTTGTCGGCGTTCAGCGTGCCGTAGGTCTGGTAGGCCAGCTGGGCTCCGCGCAGGGTCCCGCCCCGTTGCAGGACGACGTCCCCGAGGTCGAACAGCTCGTGGTCGGTGGGCCGTGGCATAGCGACTCCTGTCGGATTCGGTGGACGGTGACCTGGGGTGCTATGCCTGCTGCAGGACGTGGTCGTCGGGTGCCACCCGGTCGCCCAGGGAGACCTCGCCCGGCTGCTCGACCGTGGCGTACATGCCGAGGATGACCGCCCCGTCGTCCGGGAGGTGCGCGACCGGGGTGGTGAGGTCGGTGGCGAGCTCGCCGCGGTACCGCACGATGGCCTTGAGCGTGCTGAAGTCGGCCGCCCCGCTGTCGGGGCTCTGGTTGGTGACCAGGCACCGCGGGACCGGCCCGACCACCTGCAGCGTGGCCCCGCCCACCCGCACGCGCCGCCCGGCCCAGGTGTCCTCCTCGTGCACGTCGCACCCGTCCACCTCGACGAGCATCCGGAACCGCCGGTGGTCCAGCCGCTCGCCGTCCGGGGTGACGTCGCGCAGGTGGTCGAGGGTCGCCGTGGAGATCAGCGTGACCGGGTGCACGTCGACCGCGTCGCCGGGACGGTCCACCGACACCAGGTGCACCTCCTCGCCGACGAAGTCCGTGAGGACAGCCGACCAGGGACCGACCACCAGGTGCCCGTCGACGCCGCGCCCGTAGAAGTCGGTGCGCACCGCCTCGCCCCGTTCGGTGGCCCGACCCTCGACGGGTGGGCGGTCGGGGAACTGCAGCCGCAGGTGCTCACCGACGGTGTCGTACTCGGCGGTGAGCCGCACCAGCGGTCCGTGCTGCTTGCCGTTGAACAGCCGCCCTCGGGCGTCGACCAGGTGGAAGCGGCGGTTGTCCGCCACCCCGTTGCCGGTGACCGTCACGGTCTGCGGGTGGTGCAGGGCGGTGCCCTTGACCGGGGTGGTCGACAGGCGTGCGACGGAGGGCATGGCTCTTCCTCTCGCGGGACGCGGGACGCGGGATCGGGACGCGGGCGCGGGACGTCAGGACCGTAACCGGAGCCGGGGCGCAACGCCTGCTGCCCAGCGCCGGTCGCCTCCCTCAGTGCCGGTGGCCGCCGGGGCGGGAGAGCCGGCGGCCGGACGGCGGACCGGTGACCACCGGCTCGCCGCTGCGGGCCCGGTCCACCCGCCCGCGGTCCGTCCGGCCCGCGTCGCGCAGCACCCCACCGGGCGGCCGGCCCACCCCCACGCTGTAGCGGCGCTGGGCGGGCTGGGTGCAGGACGGGCACGGCGCGGTCGCCGCGGCGTCCCGCATGTCGCAGCGGAGGTCGAAGGGTCCGCAGCGCGGACAACGGAACTCGTACAGCGGCACGCGGTGGTCCTCTCAGCAGCACGATCCGGGGCGGGGCGGACCCGCCCCGGACCACCGGTCGATCAGTCAGCGACGAGTTCCCGGTCCCCGCCGGCGCCGGGCGGCAGGATGCTCCGGTCGAAGATCGACAGCGGGATGCTGATCGAGACCGCGCTGTTGGGGATGTCGACCACCCCACCGATCCGGCCGTCGATCGGCGCGGCCCCCAGGAACAGGTAGGCCTGCTCGAAGGTCCAGTCCATCGCCGGCATCAGGTAGTTGATCGCGTTGAGGCAGGCCTGGCGGTAGGCGACGGTCGCGTTCATGTAGTAGTTGCGGCCGTTCTCGACGCTGATCCCCTCGAAGGTCAGGAACTCGGAGTAGTTGGGGCCCACCCGGCCGGGCTTGAAGAACGGCATGGACTGCTTGTAGCGGTCCATGCCGCCCTTGATCAGGTCGAAGTGCAGGTCGATGAAGCCCGGCATCTCGATCGCCCCGCAGAAGGTGATCTCGCCGTCGCCCTGGGCGAAGTGCAGGTCCCCGATCGAGAACAGCCCGCCGGGCACGAAGACCGGCATGTACACCCGGCTGCCGACCCCCAGGTCCTTGATGTCGACGTTGCCGCCGTGTTCCCGCGGCGGGATGGTGCGGCAGGCCTCGGCGGCAGCCCGCTCGAAATCGGCACCGCTCAACCGGCCGAGCAGCGCGTCCTTGGGCAGCGGCGGCAGGGCGAGCCCGGGGACCTGCGGGGCGCCGGGGGTCTCGCCGCCATGGGCGGGGATGTCGCCGGTGACCCGGTCCGGGTTCTGGTCGATCAGCGCCTGCTCGCGGCGGTTCCACTCGGCCAGCAGGTCGGCCGACGGCGCGCAGCCGAACAGCCCCGGGTGGGAGTTGCCGATGAAGCGCACCCCGGGGACGTGCCGGCTGCTGGTCCAGATCCCGTCGAGGTCCCAGATCGCCTTGGACGCCTGGGGGGAGTAGTCGGTGA
>JAOPWG010000120.1 GCA_025965775.1 Modestobacter sp.
CCATGGCCCGCTCCACGACCCGCCGCCGTCCCGCCGCCCCGGCCGCCGCCGACGGCGAGATCAACCCGAAGGCGCCCTGCCCGTGCGGCTCGGGCCGCCGGTACAAGCACTGCCACGGGTCGGGCTACACCCCGCCGGTCCGCCGGCCGTTCGAGGGCCTGCCGGGCGAGGCCGACTGGGTGGCCCTGCGGGAGCTGGTCCCGGCCGCGACCGCGGTGCTGACCACGGCCGGGGGTCGCTCGGTGACCCTGGCCAGCGTGCTGCCCGGCGGCGCCCCGGCGCTGGTCCGCGCCTCCGGCGAGATCCTGCTCGGCGTGCAGTTGCCGACCTCCTCCGACGACGTCAGCCGCGACCTGGGGACGACGCTCGCCGCCGCGCTGGAGGCACCCGCCGGAGCGCCGGTCGACCCGGGACCCATCGGTGCCGCCGGTTCCGCCGGTCCGCGCCTGCAGGACCTGCTGGACCTCGCCGCGCCGCACGAGGTGACGGTGCACGACGACTTCGCCTTCTGGCTGGAGGGCCAGGACGCGGGCCCCGCCGCGCTGGCCGGCCTCGAGCACGCCAACGAGATGGCCCTGCCCACCGTCCGGCTCGCCGGCCTGGACGCGGCCTACTGGGTACGGCCCAGCGCCGAGCGGGCGCACGTGCGCTGGGTGCGCACCGAGGCCGAGGAGCCCCTGCTGGACGCGCTGGCCCGACTTTCGGCCGCCGAGCAGTTGACGCTCGGCGAGGGCACCCGCTACGCCGGCGCCTTCCGTGCGCACGGCCTCGTCGTCCCGGTATGGGACGTGCCCGCCGAGACGCCCGCCGAGGAGTGGGCCGGCCCCGCGGCCGGCCTGCAGTCGCGGCTGGAGTCGGCGCTCGCCGTCACCGGGCCGCTGACCGCCGACGAGCGCCGGGCCCGGGCCGGGCTGCTGTCCCGGCAGGTCACGCTGCGCTGAGGCGACAGGCCTACCGTGGACGGCGCACGGCCGCGCTCCTGAGCACCGGCGGGCCGGCGGAGGAGGGAGAGTCGTGGGGCACGAGCACGGCGGGATGAGCGGGATGCACCTGCCGGCCCTGCCGCCGACCACCGGCCGGCTGCTGGGCCTGGACCTCGGCGCAGCCTCGCCAATGGCGTGGCTGGCCCTGGCGCTGGCGGTGCTCTACCTGGCCGGGCTCGTGCGGTTGCACCAGCGCGGGATCGCCTGGCCGGCGCTGCGCACGGTCCTCTTCCTGGCCGGCTGCGCCGCCGTCTTCTACGTCACCGCCAGCGGCCTGCAGGCCTACGGGATGGCGCTGTTCAGCGTGCACATGGTCCAGCACATGGTGCTGACGATGATGGCGCCGCTGGGCCTGCTGCTCGGTGCGCCGGTCACCCTGGCGCTGCGCGCGCTCTCGACGTCCCACGGGCCGGCCGGGGCGCCGCGGCGGCTGATCCTGTGGGGGCTGCACAGCCGGTTGGGCCGGTTCGTGTCCCACCCGGCGTTCACGGTGCCGCTGTTCATCGCCAGCCTCTACGGCGTCTACTTCACCGCGATCTTCGACGACCTGATGGCCAGCACGCCCGGGCACACGGTGATGCTGCTGCACTTCCTGGTCACCGGGCTGCTCTTCTTCGGCCCGATCCTGGCGGTGGACCCGTGGCCGCGCCGGGCCGGGCACGGCGCGCGGATGCTCGAGCTGATGCTGCCTGCGCCGTTCCACGCGTTCTTCGGCGTGATCGTGATGATGAGCAACAGCCTGCTGGTGACCACCTTCGCGGCCACCCCGGCGTCCTGGCGCATCGATCCGCTGTCGGACCAGAGCTCGGCGGGAGGCATCGCCTGGGCGTTCGGCGAGTTCCCGACGGTGCTGGTGCTGACCGTCGTCTTCTTCCAGTGGAGCCGGTCGGAGGACCGGGCCAACCGCGCGGTCGAGCGCGCCCGGGACCGGGCCATCGCCCGCGGCGAGAGCGGCGAGGACCCGGCACTGACCGCGTACAACGAGCGGCTGCGCCGGCTGGCGGCCCAGAGCCCCTGAGGTGGGTGGAGTGCCAGGGCGCAGGTTTCCTGCGCAGGGGCACTCCGCTCAGGACGGACGGCGGGTGCGCGGGTGGTCGGCGGCGACCAGGGCCTCGACCAGGTCGGCGCGGGCCCGGGCCACCCGGGAGCGGATCGTGCCCACCGGGCAGCCGACCACCGCGGCCGCCTCGGCGTAGGGCAGCCCGATGAGCTGGGTCAGCATGAAGGCCTCCCGCCGCTCGGGGTCCAGCCGGTCGAGCACGTCCTGCGCCGCCACCGTGCCGCCGACCTCGTCGTGGTGCCCGTCCCGGGCCAGGTCGGCCAGCTCGGCGTCCTCCCCGACCAGTACCAGCGGACGGCGCTTGCGGGCCCGCAGGTGGTCGGCGCACACCCGCCGGGCGATGGACAGCAGCCAGGTGCGCAGGCTGGAGCGGCCCTCGAAGCCGCGCAGCGCCGGCAGTGCCCGCAGGTAGGTCTCCTGGGTGAGGTCCTCGGCGGCCTGCCGGTCGGACAGGTGGGCGCACAGCCGCCACACGTCGGCCTGCGTCTCCCGCACCAGGGCAGCCGTCGCCGCGGCGTCCCCCTCGGCGGCGAGTGCCGCGAGACGTTCCAGCTGGCCCACGTCGCCCTCCGGGAACTCGTCGTCGGTCGGCGGCGACTATGCCAGCGTGCGCTGTGACACCTACCGCGAGGCGCTGTCGGCACGGCTGGACGGCGAGCCGCCCGGCCTGCCCGAGCACGAGGTCGACGGGCACCTGGCCGGCTGCCCGGCCTGCCGGGCATGGCTGGAGTCGGCGGCCGAGGTGACCCGCCGGGCGCGGCTGGTCCTCGCGCCCCCGGTGCCGGACGTGACCGCCGCCGTCCTGGCCCGGCTCCCGGCCGCCCCGGTCCGGCGCCGCTGGACGCGCTGGGTGGACCCCGCGCTCCGCGTGGCGCTGCTCGCCGTCGGCGTCGGTCAGCTGGTCGTGGGGCTGCCCGCGCTGGCCGGCGGCAGCGCGCCGATGACCGATCCGATGTCCGCGCCGGTGCACCTGGCGCACGAGACCGGCGCCTGGAACGTCGGGCTGGCCATGTCCTTCCTCGTCGTCGCCGCGCTGCCCCGGCTGGCCGCCGGCGCGCTGCCCTTCCTGCTGTCGTTCACCGCCGTGCTCACCTGGGTGACGGTCGGTGACCTGAACGCCGGGCACGTGCACGCCGGTCGGGCCGTCGCGCACGTGGTCCTGCTGCTGGGCGCGCTGCTGGTCACCGTCCTTGCGGTGCGCGGCCGGGCCGACCGGGGGCGCCCGGTCCGGGTGCGCGTCCCCGGCCGAGAGGCGGGAGCGCGGTGGGCGGGGGTGCGGGCCGGGGTGTACCGGCGGGCCGGCGTACGGGCAGCGCCGCGCCCCGGGGGTGCGCCGGCCGCGTCGGTCGGGTCGGTCGCCGGCCGTGTCGACCGACCGGCGGAGCCGACCGCGGCCTGACCGGCCGGCGGACCGGGCCGCCGATCAGGCCCGGCGCCGCCCGGCGAGCAGGAGGCCGCCGCCCAGCAGCAGCAGCGCAGCGCCGGTCAGCAGCAGCGGCAGTGGGGTGACCCCGGTGTACGCGAGCCGACCGGACGGGGTGAGCACCGCGCCGGCTGCCGCCGGGGTACCGGCCGTCCGGTCGTCCTCGCACGCGACGCCGTCGGAGTCCCGGTCCAGCTCGGGGCGGTACCCCGGCTGCCCCTGGGCGATCGGTGCCGCGCCCGCGGCCCGGGCCGCGTCGCAGTTCTCGTAGGAGACCGGCGGAGCGGCCGGCCGGGCGACCGGCGCCGGGGCCGTCGTGCCGGGCTGTACCGGGGTCCGGGGGCAGACCAGCCCGACGACGGCGCTGAGCTCCGGGTTGTCCGGGAGCAGCGGACAGAGCACGGCGGGCAGCTGCACGCAGGTGACCTGGGAGAGGTCCGGCAGCCCGGGGATCGCCGGCACCTGGGAGACGAGGGCGCACAGCGGCGCGGCCGTCCCCCCGGTGCCGTCGCCCGTGCCCGCACCGGCGCCGTCGCCGGTGCCCGCGTCCGAGCCCCCACCGGTGCCTTCCTCGGTGCCCCCGTCGGTGCCCCCGCCCACGGGGAGCGCCGGGCAGCCCGGCAGGCCGAGGTCGTCGCAGGCGGGGGCGCCCTGCTGGGTCGCCGGGCCGCGGTCCCCGGCCGCGGCACCGGCGCCCGGGTCGTCCCCGGGGGCGCTGGTGCCGTCCGGGACCAGGGTCTCCAGCGGTGCCGTGCAGGTCGCGGCGGTCAGGCCCGTCAGACACCCGGTCACCGTCTGCACCGGGTCGTCGGCGGCACTGGCCGTCCCCGACCAGAGCGCCAGCATGGACAGCGCGGACACGACAGCGAGCGGTACCCGGACACGCGTGGACATGGTCTCCCCGTGGAATCGATGGGCATGGGCTGTGAGCCCTGCCACCGGTAGAACGACAAGGGGACCGGTTCGTCACGCCTGTCGCGGATCCCGGCCGGAACGCGCCGATCCGCCCACCCTGGCGCGGGTGCTCAGCCGGCGGCCGGCAGCGGATCGCGCGACACCGGGCAGGACATGCAGCGCGGCCCGCCCCGGCCGCTGCCCAGCTCGGAGCCGGCGATCCGTACGACCTCGATGCCGGCGGCCTCCAGCGCGGCGTTGGTGACGGTGTTCCGCTCGTAGGCCACCGCCAGCCGCGGGGCCAGTGCGAGGGTGTTGTTGCCGTCGTCCCACTGCTCGCGCTCGGCGGTGACCGGGTCCAGGCCGGTCTCGATGAGCCGCAGCCGGTCGATGCCCATCGCGCTCGCGGCGGCGGTGAGGAACGGCTGCGGTCCGGTGACGACGAGCTCGGTGGTGTCGGCGTCGTCCGGGAGGTCCTCGCCGGCGGTCACCGTCCAGGCCTGCAGGGAGCCGGCGACCGCCGGGTACATGACCATCGCGTCGACGTCGACCATGGTGGCGATCGTGTCCAGGTGCATGGTGGCCCGCGTCTGGGTGATCGGGACGACCAGCACCGTGTGTGCCAGCCCCCGTGCGAACACCCGCCGGGCCAGCCGCTCGGCCCCGCCGGCCGTCGTCCGCTCGCCGACCCCGACGCCGAGCACGCCCGGCGCGAGCAGCAGCACGTCACCGCCCTCGAGGTGGTCCAGGTCGGGCTCGTAGAGCTGCTGGGCGCCGGCGAAGCGTGGGTGGTGGGAGTACAGCGCGGCGGTCAGCGCGCTCTCCCGGTGGCGGGCGGGCATGGCCAGTGAGGTGACCGCGACCTCATCGCCCACCCAGACCGAGGAGTCGCGGGTGAACATGAGGTTCGGCAGCGGTGGCACGACGAAGTCCCCGCGGCCCATCAACTGGTAGGCCAGCCCCCGGCCGCCGCGCAGCTCGTCGTGCGCGACCCCGGCGACGAGCGCGCCGGCCAGGTCCTCCGGGGCCAGGCCGGCCAGGTGGGCCGTCGTCGCGTGCTGCAGGGTGGCGCCCAGCCGCGGGTCGTCGACCGCGGCGGCGATGACCTCGTCACGAGCGACCGGCACGGACATCACCTCGGTGAGCAGCCGGTCCAGGGACAGCACCTCGACCCCGCGCGCGGTCAGCTCCGCGGCGAAGGCGTCGTGCTCCTCCTGGGCGCGGGCGACCCACGGGATGCCGTCGAAGAGCAGCTCGTCGTTGTTGCGGGGCGTCAGCCGCCGCAGCTCGGCGCCGGGCCGGTGCAGGAGCACGGTGCGCAGCCGGCCGACCTCGCTGGTCACCTGGTTCCCGGGAGCCGTCATGCCGAGAGCCTGCCCGATGTCGATCACCTCCGCCGGAGTTCCACCGGGACGGGAGGGGCCGCCCACCGGCCGTCCGCGGGGGGTGGGGGCGCGTGGTCCACTACCGCGGTGAGCGCGCCCGGTACCGGCCCCGACCGACCCGCCCAGCCGCGGTGGCTGGTCCTGCTGCTGTCCGCGGGGCTCTCCCTGCTGATCGCCGCGGTGCTGCTCGTCGTCCTCCAGCTGAGCGGTGTCGACCGGCTGGACCAGGTCGGGTTCATCGTGCTCATCGTGGTGGCGGCACTCGCCGGCGGATCGGTCACCCGCTGGCTGGCCCCCAGGCTCCCCCCGATCGGTCGGCACCCGCGCAGCTGATCCGGTGAGGGACGAGGTCGGCCGTAGCGGCCTCGATCGACCCCGTGCCCTGTAGGTAGCGGTCGGGCGACCGGCTACGGGCGAGGAAATGGGCCGACGCGGTAGAGCTGGCCGGTGAGCTGGCGGCCCAGGATCTTCTCGAGCCACTCGGCGACCCGGATGACTTCGTCGATGTCGACGCCGGTGTCGACGCCCTCCCTGTCGAGCATGTAGAGCAAATCCTCGGTGGCGATGTTGCCGGTGGCCCGCGGAGCGAAGGGACAGCCGCCGATGCCGCCGACGGAGGCGTCGAGGACGGCCACACCGGCCTCGACGGCTGCGTAGGCGTTCGCGTAGCCCGTGTTGCGTGTGTTGTGCAGGTGCAGGCCGAGTGGTGTGCCCAGGTGGGTCGCGCCGGTGAGCAGCTTCGTGACCTGGCGTGGGACGCCGACCCCGATGGTGTCCGCGAAGATGATCTCGTCGGCATCGGTGAGCTGCTCGGCGAGGCGCAGCACACGCGCGGGGTCGACGCTTCCTTCGAAGGGGCATCCGAACGAGGCGGCCAGGGTCACCGTGGCCCGCCTGCCGTCTCCATGGGCAGCGGCGATGATGGTGAGCGCCTGCCGCAGGGAGTCCTGCACGGAACAGCCCTGGTTGCGTTGGTTGAAGCTCTCGGTGACGCAGAACGCGACGTGGACCTCCTCGCAGGAGGTCGTGCGCAGCCGCTCGTAGCCGCGTTCGTTCAGCACGAGCGCGGCCCGGATGACGTCCCCACGGGGGCTGACGGCGGCGAGGACCTCCTCCGCTCCGGCCATCTGCGGCACGCGCTTCGGATCGACGAAGCTCGCTACTTCGACCCGCGGCACCCCGGTGCGCGCCATCCGGTTCGCAAGCTCGGCACGGAGCTCGGGGGAGAGGACCTCCGCTTCGTTCTGCAACCCGTCCCGGGGCCCCACTTCACAGATCGCTACGTCCATTCGGACCTCGCCTCACATCAGGGGTGCGAGGGGGGCACCCGCTCAATGGCGGAGGCCGGCCTGCTTCAGCAACGGCAGGACGTTGTCGCCGAAGTACTCCATCTCCTCGTAGTAGTCGAGCATGCCCATGATCATCCCGTCCATGCCGCCGTTGTTCTTGATGCGGAGCATCTCGTCGACGACCTGCTCCGGCGTGCCGACGATCGGGTAGCCACCCCAGCCGGCGATGAAGCGCTCCTGGTAGGTGGCGATCTGCGAGGAGAAGGACTCGCTCTGCATCCCGAGCACGCTCATCACGTTGTTCGCGCCGCCGCGGTCACCCATGTCGACGATGTGCTGGAAGTCGCGCTTGGCCTCTTCCTCGGTGTCGCGGCAGACGATGAGGCCGTAGGTCATCGTCTGGATCTCCCGCTGGTATTCCTCGCGCGCCTTGGCCTTGAGCCCCGAGGTGTAGCCGTTCATCGTTTCGACGGTGTCCATTGCCGCGAAGTTGACGTCGACGTTGCGGGCGGAGAATTCCATACCGGACCTGGAGTTGCCGGCATTGATCAACGCCGGGCGAGGGGCCTGGTAGGGCTTGGGGTAGGACTCCACGTCGAGGCTGTTGAAGTCGTCGGTGACGAAGTCGAACGAACCCTCTTCGCTCCAGAGCTTTTCGACGAAATCGATCCACTGCTGGCCGTAGACATAGCGGTCGTCGTGCTCACGCTGCGAGCCGCCGAACATCTCCATCTCGGGTGTGAACCAGCCCATGACCAGGTTGAGCCCGAAGCGCCCCCGGGAGATGTGGTCAGCCGTCGTCGCCATCTTCGCGGCGACGATCGGGTGCACTGTCGGCAGGTGAGAGGTGGCGAAGATGCCGATGTTCTCGGTCAGGGCGGCCAGCCCGGTAGCCCAGGTGTAGGTCTCGAAGGAGGTGCCGTTGAAGTTGGTGGTGCTCCCGAATCCCCGCCACCGCGCGACCGGGACGAGGGCCTCGAACCCGAGCGCGTCGGCCCGCTGCGCAATCTTCAGCGTGTGTTCCCACGTCGGCTCGTAGGTCGTTTCGGCGTCACTGATGGTCAGCCCGTAGGAGCAATTGGTGCCGAACAGGCCGAGCTTGAGTGGCTGGTCGTTGAAGATCGGGTGCGTCGTTCGTCCATCGACCAGCGGCCGGCGCTGGCTTTCCGGTCGCTGAGTGGCGGGGATGAGTCCCAGTCGTTCCGCTGCGCTGGTCATGGTTGCTCCTCGGTTGGCGGCCGTGCGGGAGAGAGTGGTTGACCGGCGACATCGGAGTTCGCCGATTCTGTCTGCCTGGGTCGCTCGCCGGCCCGCACGGGCCTCAGCGGGTGGAGTAGCCGCCGTCGATGTTGATGACCGCCCCGGTCATGAACCCGGCGTCGTCGCTGGCCAGCCACAGGGCCAGCGAGACGACCTCCTCCGGCCGGCCGAGACGGCCGGTGAGGTGCTCGTGGTTCCATGCCTCGAAGATCTCGTCGCGATTGGCCATCTCTTTGGTGAAGTTGCGCGGCATCGGCGTATCGACGACGCCCGGGCAGATCGCGTTCACCCGGATGTCCGGCGCGAACTCGACTGCGGCAACCCTGGAGAAGTGTGCGGCCGCGGCCTTCGCCGCGCCGTAGGCGCCCATGTTCTCGAACGCGACGATGCCGCCGATCGAGGAGACGTTGATGATCGAACCCTTGCGTCCGGCCATCAGTGGGACGAAGGCCTTCGTGGTGAGAAAGATGCTCTTGGAGTTGATCCGCTCCACGAAGGCCCACTCTTCCTCGGTGGTGTCGAGGATGGGCTTGCCCATGATGATCCCGGCATTGTTGTAGAGGACGTCGACCGCTCCGAAATGGGCCTTCGCCGTCTCGGCCAGTTCATGGACGCTCGCCGCCGAGGTGACGTCGACCTCGGCGAAACGGAAGTCGAGGCCCTCCCCCTTGAGCGCGACCTCCAGCGACGTGCCGGCGGCATTGTCGAGATCCGCGCCGAGCACACTCGCTCCTTCAGCGCAGAACATGCGACTGGCGGTCTGCCCCATGCCGCCGGCCGCGCCGGTGATCACCACGTTCTTGCCATCCAACTTGCCCATTGTCGCCACGACTCCTCAGTGCTGGGTGTCCCCGTACCGGGCGCGTCTGCTGGTGGGGCGTGCGCCAGGAGCAGCCCGTGGACGCGATAGCTTTGTATGCAACACCGGCCGTCTGCCTGTGTCAAGCATCACTGATCGAGATCATGCCGGCAGTGATGGGGTGTTGATGATCCTGACGTGGGTCGGTGCGGGAGCGAACTGGACAGAAGTGGGGCGGCGCGCCGCCGTTGGCGGGTAAGAGGATCGACCTCGCAACATGCGGTCAGGGACTTCCGCAAACGCTTGATCTACAGGCCGCCGGCTGGCGAGCGGGGCGACTCATGGTCTCGGGTCTTGACAGGTGTGAGCCAGACCTCTTGTATGCAATCACCCGACCGGACATCCGGTCGCACTCTCTGCGATGTCAGGAGACGCGAACCATGGGAAGCACGTACAACCGCCCCTCCATCACCCTCGAGCTGGCCCAGGAGATCGTCACGAGGGCGGTTGCCCGGGCCGTTGACGAGGGCGGCGCCTTCGTCGTGTGCGTCGTCGACGAGTCGGGTGTCCAGAAGGCCTTCGCCCGCATGGATGGCGCCCCGCTGCTCTCGGTTCAGGTGGCCCAGGACAAGGCCTACACCGCGGCCGGCTTCGGCATGCCGACCGACGGCTGGTTCGACTTCATCAAGGGGGACGAACCGCTGCGTATCGGCGCCCCGACGGGGATCGACCGCCTGGTCGTGTTCGGCGGTGGTTACCCCATTGCCATCGACGGGGCGGTCGTCGGTGGAGTCGGTGTCAGCGGAGGCCACTACTCGCAGGACATGGCCGTCGCTCAGGCCGGGCTGCGGGCGGTCGACGAGGTGACCACCGTGTGAGCGCCGCGGACTGTGCAGCGATGCCCCTGGACGCCGGATGAGCGGACGATCCTCATGTGTGCCTGTCGATCGGCCATCCCACCCGTGCGAGCGGTAGCTGCATCGGTGCAGGCCGAAGAGAGCTGAGGCCGAGGAACCGAAGGACCGGGGGAGACGCATGGCAGCCGCCACCGAACAAGCCGTGGCGCAGCTACGCCGGTTGATCCTGCAGGGTGAACTGGAGCCGGGCGCCCGGCTCCAGGAGGTCGAACTCGCAGCACAGCTCGGGGTGAGCCGCACTCGCGGTCCGCGAAGCTCTGCGGGCGCTGTCCTCGGAGGGCCTGGTCGACGTGCTGCCCAACCGTGGCGCGCGCGTTGCCCGCTGGTCGGTGGAGGACCTCGAGGAGATCTACGAACTGCGCAGCATGCTCGAGAGCCACGCTGCGCAGCGGGCGGCCGAGCGCATGAGTGCCGCCCAGGTCGACGCGCTCACCGAGCTGTGCGAGCAGATGGAGGAATGCGCCCGGCGCGGCAGCAGGCGTGGCCTCCTGGAACTGAGCGAGCTCAATGGCCGCTTCCACGGCCTCATCCTGGAGGCGGCTGACAGTTGCCGGCTGTCCACGATGCTCGCCTCCGTGGTGCAGGTTCCGCTGGTCGTGCGCACCTTCACCCGCTACAGCCCCGAAGCGCTCGCCCGCAGCATGAACCACCACCGGGACTGGCCGCCGCCATCCGATCTGGGGTACCGGAACGGGCTGGGTCGGTAATGCGGTCACACATCATCGCCGCCGGAACCGTGCTCGTGGACTCCGGTGATGCGACCCTCGAAGGAGAAGCCTGATGCCCCCCGAGCACCCCGCCGGCCCGCTGAGCGACATACGCGTGGTCGAGATGGGTCAGTTGATCGCTGGGCCCTTCTGCGGTCAGCTCCTCGGGGACATGGGAGCTGATGTGGTGAAGGTCGAGTCCCCGGGCGCCGGTGACCCGATGCGCCTGTGGGGGGAGACCAACGCCGACGGTGCTTCGCTCACGTGGCCGGTGATCGCCCGCAACAAGAAGTCGATGACGCTGAACCTGCGGGTCGAAGCCGGCCAGAGGGTCGCCCGAAGGCTTCTCGACCAGTCCGACATCCTGATCGAGAACTTCCGGCCGGGGACCTTGGAACGCTGGAACCTGTCCCCCGAGCGCCTGTGGGAGACCAACCCAGGCCTGATCATCGTCCGGGTCACCGGATTCGGGCAGACCGGTCCGTATGCCCCGCACGCCGGCTACGGCTCGATCGGCGAGGCCATGGGCGGCCTGCGCTACGTCACCGGTGAGCCCGATCGGCCCCCGTCGCGCGTCGGTGTCAGCATCGGCGACTCCCTTGCCGCGACCTACGCCGCCCTCGGCGCCCTGGCCGCGCTCAATGCCCGCAGGACGACGGGCCGTGGTCAGGTCGTCGATTCGGCGATCTACGAGGCGGTGCTCGCCATGATGGAGGGGTCGTTGACCGAGTGGGATGCGGTCCGGCACCAACGCGAACGCAGCGGAGCGGTCCTGCCCAACATCGCGCCCAGCAACGTCTTTCCCACGGCCGACGGGAACAGCATTCTCATCGCTGCCAACCAGGACACCGTCTTCCGCCGACTCGCCGACGTCATGGGGCGGCCCGAGCTCGCCACCGACCGCCGGTACGCCACGCACCACGCCCGCGGCGAACGCCAGCAGGAACTCGACGATCTCATCGCCGCATGGTCGGTCAGGTACGACGCCGCCGACCTCCTCGCGCTGCTGCATGAAGGCGGCGTTCCGGCCGGGCGGGTCTACCGCGCCGAAGACATGTTCGCCGACGAGCACTTCGCCGCCCGCAGCTCCATCGTGCGTGCCCGCAACAGTCGGGGACACGAGTTCGCCATGCAGAACGTCGCGCCGCGTCTGTCCGACACCCCGGGCAGCGTGCGATGGGCCGGGCCCGAGCTGGGCGAGCACACCGACGAGGTGCTCACCGGCCTGGGGTACGACACCGCAGACCTCGAGCAGCTGCGCAGGGACGCGGTCATCCAGTGAGACACGACAGCGAGCAGGGAGCGGTCCGCGCACCGTCGAGCCGTGCCACGGCTGACCTGGTCGATGAGCACGCCGGCGTCATCCAGTCGTGCGACGTGCAGCTGCGCAGCTTCGGCGCTGTCGCGTCATTCTCCGGGTCGATCCGGACAGTCCGTTGTTTCGAGGACATCGCACTGCTCAGGAGCACGCTCCAGAGGGACGGGGAGGGGCAGGTGCTCGTCGTCGACGCCGGCGGGTCGGTGCACAAGGCGGTTCTCGGGGACATGATCGGGAAGATCGCCGAGGGCAACGGCTGGGCGGGGGTCGTACTCAACGGCGCCGTCCGGGATACCGCTGCCTTGCGCACTCTTCAGCTGGGTGTGAAGGCGGTGGGCTCCAATCCCTTGAAGGGCGACCAGACCGGCGCGGGGGAGCTCGACGTTCCCGTGTCCTTCGGTGGGGTCACCTTCGCCCCCGGCGACCAGCTCTTCGCCGACGAGGACGGGGTGGTCGTCCTGCCCGCGGGAACGGTCGGCTGACCCGGCTGCAGGCACCGCGCGTCCGATGCCCGCCGAGGGCTCGGACACCGGTCGCGGAACCGTGCTGCCCCGGCACGAGCAGGGGATGACGCCTCAGGCGCTGGCCGCGGAGCTCGTGGCCGGACCCGGCCGGTGAGCAGCAGCCGCGTCGGCCGGCACCCAGCGGGAGACCCGGGTCAGCCCGCTCTGTTCCATCAGCTGGCGCAGCGGGGCAGGGGGCTGGACCACCTCGAGCTCCCCGCCGGTCCGCTTCTGCTTGCGGGCCAGGTGCACCAGCAGCTCGACGCCGGCGGCGTCCAGGGAGGTCACCTCGCTGAGGTCCACCCGGGCCGGCCAGGCGGCGGGGCGGATCTGCAGCCGGAACCCACGGACGGCAGCCCGGCCGATGGCGCCGGTGAACCGCAGGTGCCGCACCGGGGCGTCCTCCACGAGCCTGATCGCGCCCGGTGGTACATCGGGCCCGGCGGCAGGGATCGGCATGCGACGTGCCTGCCCCGCCGGCGGGGCACCAAACCCGGGGCGAGCGTGTCGTTCCCCTCTCCGGGTAGATCCGTGGTCAGTCGGGGAGCAGCACGCCCGGGTTGCAGATGCCCTGCGGGTCCAGCTGCGCCTTCACCGCACGCAGCACGTCCACGCCCAGTGGCCCGACCTCCTGGGACAGCCACGGCCGGTGGTCCACGCCGACCGCGTGGTGGTGGGTGAGTGTCCCGCCGGCGGCCAGCAGCGCGTCGGTGGCCGCGCGCTTGGCGGTCAGCCACTGCTGGATCGGCAGGTCGTCGTCCCGGTCGGCGAGCACCGTGACGTAGAGCGATGCCCCGGTGGGGTAGCCGTGCGACAGGTGGGTCATCACCAGCGGACGGCGCCCCGGGCGGGCCAGCGAGTCGTGCAGCGCCCGACGGACGGCGTCGTACACCCGGGGCAGCGCGGTCCAGGTGGCCGCCGTCTCCAGCGTCTCCACCAGCAGGCCGGCGTCCAGCAGGCGGTCCCGCAGGTAGGGGGCGGCGAAGCGCTGCCGCTGCCAGGCCGCGCCGACCCGGCGGCCCAGCCGGATGGCGCCGCCGTC
The DNA here is from genome assembly GCA_025965775.1 of Modestobacter sp. GTDB lineage: Bacteria > Actinomycetota > Actinomycetes > Mycobacteriales > Geodermatophilaceae > Modestobacter. The sequence continues at coordinate 13,581 of JAOPWG010000120.1, forward strand.
CTTGAGCACGGAGGTGGCCGCGCGCTGCCGGGCGCGCACGATCGTCGGCAGGCCCTCCCAGCCGACGACCAGCAGACAGCCCTGGCCGTGCCGGCGGCTGCGCAGGCCGGCGCGCAGCGCCCGCGACCCCGTCCCGGTGGCCTGCAGCAGCGTGACCCGGGTCTCGTCGGGGTCCGACAGTCGGACGACATCGGGCAGCAGGTCGTGCCGGGCCAGCCGCTGGAGTCCGGCCAGCCCGGCCGCCCAGCTGCGGAACGACCAGCCCTCGTATGCCGTCGTCCGCGGCATCGGGCGGACCCGCAGCCGCAGCTCGGTGATCACGCCGAGGGTGCCCTCCGAGCCGAGCGCGAGGCCGAGCAGGTCGGGCCCGGCGGCCGAGGCCGGTGGCTTGCCCAGCTCCAGGACGCCGGCCGGGGTGGCCAGGGTCAGCCCGGCGACCAGGTCGTCGAACCGCCCGACGCCGGTGGAGGACTGCCCGGCCGAGCGGGTGGCCGCGTACCCGCCGAGGGTGGCGAACTCCCAGCTCTGCGGTCGGTGCCCCAGGGTCAGCCCCTCCGTCGCCAGCGCCTTCTCCAGCGCGGGGCCGCGCATCCCGGGGCCCACCGTGACCAGGGACGAGGGCACGTCCAGGGCCTGCATCGTGCTCATCCGGCCCAGGTCCACCGCAACCACCGGCCGGTCGTCGGCGTCGGATCCGGCCAGCCCGCCCACCACGCTGGTGCCCCCGCCGAAGGGGACGACGACGATCCCGAGGTCGCTGCACATCTGCAGCAGCGCGGCTGTCTGCTCGGTGCTGCCGGGGGTCAGGACGGCGTCGGGGGCGTCGGAGGCGTCCCCGACGCGGCGACGGAGCAGGTCCAGGTAGCTCTTGCCGCCGGCGTGGGTGAGCCGGGTGGTGCGGTCGTCGGCGACGTTCTCCTCGCCGAGCAGCTCGACCAGCGCCGTGCGGGCGGCGGCCGGCAGCCGGGAGGGTGCCAGCTCGATGTCGCGGACCGGGACCGGCGGGGTGGACCGCGGGGTCCAACCCAGCTCGCGGGAGAGGTGCCGGCGGGCCGCCTTGGGCAGCGTCTGGGTGACATCGGGGTCGGCGGTGAGCTCCAGGACGCCGTCGTCGGGGCCGTCGGCGCCCTCGCGCGCGGCCACCGTGGCGACGCGGGAGCCGGCCGGGCCCCAGCCCTGGATCGTCAGTTCCGGTTGCTCTGCCACGGCTACAGTCTGCCGGTGCGCCGCGCCCCGGACGTCGTGGCGGGGCCCGGCGTGGCCGGCGCCGCGCTCACCGCTGTCCGGCGAGCCGCCGACCTGCACCTCCTGGCCGAGCGCGGGGTCGACGTCCTGGTCGCCGGTGGTGGGGTGACCGGCGCCGGGGTGGCGCTGGACGCCGCCGCCCGCGGCCTGACGGTGGCGCTCTGCGAGCGCAGCGACCTGGCCGCCGGCACCAGCCGGTGGTCCTCGAAACTCGTGCACGGCGGCCTGCGGTACCTGGCCCACGGCGAGTTCGGGCTGGCCCGCGAGAGTGCCCGGGAGCGCGCCGTCCTGATGGGGACGACGGCGCCGCACCTGGCCCGGCCGTTGCCCTTCCTCGTGCCCGACGCGGCCGGCCGGGACGTCAGCGCGCTGGCCGGGCTGGGTGGGCGGCTCGGCGACGCCGTGCGCGCATCGGTGCCCGGTGGCCGCCGCTCCCTGCCGGCGACAGGGCGGGTATCGGCCGGGGACGCCGCCCACCTGGTGCCCGGTCTGCGGTCCGGCCGCGGGGGCGTCGTCTTCTGGGACGGGCAGCTCACCGACGACGCCCGGCTGGTCATCGCCCTGGCGCGCACCGCCGCGTCGTTCGGTGCCCGGGTGCTCACCGGGGTGGCGGTCACCGGGGTGGACGGGACGGCGGTGCAGCTGGTGACCGACGGCGGGGACGCGGCCGTGGTCCGGGCCGGGGTGGTGGTGAACGCCGCCGGGGTGTGGTCGCAGCGACTGGCGCCGGGGCTCCGACTGGTGCCCTCGCGAGGGTCGCACCTGGTGCTGCGCGCGGAATCGTTCGGCTCGCCGTCGGCCGCGCTGACCGTGCCGCTGCCCGGGTCGCGGTCCCGCTACGTGTTCGCGCTGCCCCAGCCCGACGGGCTGGTCCATCTGGGCATCACCGACGAGCCGGTGTCCGGACCGGTGCCCGACGGCGACCCGGTGCCCAGCGAGGCCGAGGTCGCCCAGTTGCTCGCCACCGTCAACCAGGTGCTGGCCACTCCCCTGACCCGCGACGACCTGGTCGGCGGCTACGCCGGCCTGCGCCCCCTGGTGCTCCCGGCGTCGGCCGGGCCCCACTCCGATGAGCCCACCGCGGACCTCTCCCGCAGCCACCTGCTGGCCTGGGAAGGACCGGTCCTGACCGTCGTGGGCGGGAAGCTCACCACGTACCGGGCGATGGCCGAGCAGGCGGTCGACGCCGTCGTCGCCCGGCTGGGCCGGGGCGCTCGGCGTTCGCCGACCGCGTGGTTGCCGCTGGTCGGCGCCGCGCCACCGCTCGTGCTGGGCCGGGTCGAGGCGCCGGGCCGGCTGGTCGCCCGGTACGGGACCGAAGCGCCGGCGGTGGCCGCACTGGGATCCGAGCCGGTGGTCGAGGACCGGCCGGAGACGGTGGGGGAGCTGCGCTTCGCCGTCCGGGCCGAGGGGGCCCGGACGGTGGCCGACCTGCTGGACCGGCGGACCCGGATCGGGCTGGTGCCCGCCGTCCGGGCGCGTGCCGTCCCGGTGGCCGAGGCGGTGCTCGCGGCGGAGATCTGATCCCATCCACTGGGAAGGCTGTTTCATACAGTGGTCTGGATGCGGCAGGCTGGCCCCGTGGACACCTACACCCACGGCCACGCCGACTCCGTCCTGCAGTCACACCGCTGGCGCACCGCGGAGAACTCCGCGGGGTACCTGCTGGCCTCGCTCCGTCCCGGGCTCGACGTGCTCGACGTGGGCTGCGGTCCCGGCACGATCACCGTCGACCTCGCCCGCCGGGTGGCGCCCGGGCGGGTGGTCGGGCTGGACGTGTCGCCGGCGCCGCTGGACGAGGCTCGCGAGCTGGCCGCTCGCGAGGGCGTGGCGGTGACCTTCGCGGTCGGCGACGTGTACGGGCTCGACGCCGCCGACGACTCGTTCGACGTCGTCCATGCCCACCAGGTGCTCCAGCACCTCACCGACCCGGTGGCCGCGCTGCGGGAGATGGCCCGGGTCTGCCGGCCCGGCGGCGTCGTGGCCGTGCGCGACATCGACTACGCGGCGACCACCTGGTTCCCGGCCGACGAGGGGCTGGACCGGTGGCTGGACCTGTACCGGCGGGTCGCCCGGCGCAACGACGCCGAACCCGACGCCGGCCGGCGGCTGTTGTCCTGGGCGCACGCGGCCCGGCTGCGGGACACGGTGGCCACGACGACGGGATGGTGCTATGCCACGCCCGCCGAGCGCGAGTGGTGGGGCAACTCGTGGGCCGGCCGGGCGACGGCGTCCGCCTTCGCCGAGCAGGCGGTCGCCTACGGGCTGGCGACGCCGGCCGAGCTCGACGACATCGCCGCGGCCTGGCTGCGCTGGTCGGCGGCCGACGCCGGCTGGCTGGGGATGCTGCACGGGGAGCTGCTCATCCGGGTGTGACGGTGGCAGCTCAGGCGGTCTGCGGGAAGCGCACACGCGCCCCCAGGGCCTCCAGCGAGCGGTGCATCCCGACGGCGACGGCACCGAGGGCGAAGAACCCCTCGTCGTCGGCGACCCCGGACGAGCGCAGCAGCGTCGTCAGCCGGGTGCGCGCGGCAACGGCGGCCGTGATCGCGGCGTCCCGGTCGTCGGGTGTGTCCTCGGCCGCGTGGTAGGGGATCCGCACCACGCCCGCCAGTCCGTCGAGGGCCTCGGCGAGCACCCACCCGGTGCCGTCGTCCACCCGGTCCAGGCCACGCCGGTGCGGCTGGAACTCCACCACCAGCGTGGTCAGGTCGTCGACCAGGACGGCGACGCGGTCGAGGGCGCGCGACTGCTCGCGGATGATGCCGGCGGTGCCCTGCCAGCGGCGCGCCCGCGGGTTGGCCCGCCGGGCCCGTTCGACCGTCGTCTCGGCCGCGCGCATCTGCTCGAGCGCGCGGTCCAGCCCCTGGGCGCGGGCTGCCCAGTCGCCGGGCGCGGGGAGCTCCCCGCTGCGCAGCCCGGCGGCGATCGACTCCAGATGGCCGGCCAGCAGCTCCCGGGTCCGCCCGATGCGCCGCACCGCGGTGGTCAGCTGCATCGGCGGGAAGAGCACCGTCGTGACCAGCACGCCCACGGCCGCGCCCAGCAGGGTCAGCCCGGCGTACCGGAGCACGTAGGCGGCCGGGTCGTCGGTGCCCACGGTGATCATGAGGACGGCGGCGAAGCTGACCCAGCTGGCCTGCTCGCGCAGCAGCCGCCACTGCTCCAGCCCGATCGCCAGCGCGACGATCAGCGCGATCGTCAGGGCGTTCGGCACCGACCGGGTCACCTCGGACACGGCCACCGCCAGCGCGAAGCCCAGCAGGATCGCCACCACCGTGCGCCACGCCGCGGAGGCCGAGTCCGCCACGGTGGGGTGCACGGCGATCACCGCGCCCAGCGGTGCGTAGTAGGCGTACGCCGACAACTCCGGGGGCAGCAGCAGCGCCACCTGCCAGGACAGGCCGGCGGCCAGTGCCGCCCGCACGCCGCGCTGCACCCATGGCTGGCGGAGCAGTCCGGTCACCCACCTCACCGGGCCAGGATGGGGGCCCGGTCGGAGGTGACCGCTCCCCGGGGGACGTGATGTCGCTCGCCCCGCACGCCCTCGGGACGCATCGACCGGCGCCGTCCCCCGGGTTCGAGCCGGTACGGGCCCGGCGTTCAGGCGCGCTGGCGTCCGGCGTTGGCCTGGACGGCGGTGCACACGTAGTGCGCGAGCCCCGGCGCGATCTGCTCGTAGTGGGCGGTGAACCGCTCGTCCTCCACGTACATCCGGCCCAGCCCGGCATGCATGTCCGGGGTGCAGTCGTAGAAGTTCCGGCTGATCTGCTGCCGGTGCTCCTCGGCCACATCCATCGCGGCGGGCGAGTCCGGGGCCACGCCGTCCCGGAGCGCGGCCGCGAAGCGGCGTTCGAGATCAGCGCCCTCCGCCGTGACCGGCAGCCAGTCCTCCTTGGACATCGCCGCGGTCCGTCGCCGGGAGGCGGTCCACGCCTCGGTGTCGCCCCACCTCTCCTCGACCTCGGCCTCGTACTGCTCGGGCAGCAGGTCGCCGAAGACCTCGACCCGTTCCTCCGGGGTCAGGGAGATCCCCATCTGCTGTGCCTCCATCTCCTTCTCGACGGCCGCGACCATCGCCTGGGTGCGCCCCAGCCGTTCCCGCAACAGGCGGTGCTGACGGCGCAGCGGAAGGGCCCGCCTGCCCCCACGCCTCGCACGCTCGGCCCGGGCCCCTGCAGGCGGCCCGCACAGACAGACTGGCAGCCGCCGCAAGTCTCTTGGCCCCCGCTGCAGGGGCCCGCCTCGAGCCTGCGAGTGGGGGGGCAGCGGGGTCCTTCCGGTAGTGGTGCAGCGTGCGCACCGTCACCCCGGCCAGCCGGGCCAGCTCTCCCACCGTCCAGCTCATCGCCCCTCCTCGCCGGTGTGACACCGCAGAGCAGACAGCCTGACGTCGGGTCAGGGTCAAGTCGTTTCGGGCGGCGAGCCGGCGGGGCACTCCCGGGGCATGCCCGTCGACGTCCGGACCCCGGTCTCCGCCGAGGACAGGTTCCCCCGGTCCCGGGTGCGCGTCCGTGGGCACGAGATGGCCTACGTCGACACCGGCTCCGGTGCCCCGATCGTCTTCCTGCACGGCAACCCGACGTCGTCCTACCTGTGGCGCAACGTCATCCCACACGTGCAGCACCTCGGCCGGTGCATCGCACCGGACCTGATCGGCATGGGGGAGTCCGCCAAGCTCCCCGACCCGGGGCCGGGCACGTACTCCTTCGCCACCCACGCCCGCTTCCTGGACGCGCTGCTGGAGGAGGTGCAGCTGCAGGGCCCGGTCACGCTGGTGCTGCACGACTGGGGGTCGGCCCTCGGCTTCGACTGGGCCGCGCGGCACCCGGACGCCGTCAGCGGGATCGCGTTCACCGAGGCGATCGTCAGCCCGCTGATCTGGGCCGACTGGCCCCGGGACGCCAAGCGCGTCTTCCGCGCCATGCGCGGGCCGGACGGCGAACGCCGGGTGCTGGAGGAGAACGTGTTCGTGGAGAAGATCCTGCCGGCGTCGGTGTTGCGCGGGCTGTCCGCGGAGGCGCACGAGCGCTACCGGGCGCCCTTCCGCGAGCGCGCAGACCGGTGGCCGACGCTGGAGTGGCCGCGGCAGATCCCGATCGAGAACGTGCCCCCGGACGTGCACGACGTCCTCGACCACCACGGCCGCTGGCTGGCCACCACCGAGGTGCCCAAGCTGTTCGTCAACGCCGCACCGGGGTCGATCCTGGTCGGCCGGCAGCGGACCGTCGTCCGCCGCTGGCCGGCACTGACGGAGGTCACGGTGCGGGCCTCGCACGTCGTGCCCGAGGACGCGCCCGACGAGCTGGGGCGCGCGCTCGCCGCGTGGATCCTGGCGCTGCGCCTGAGCGAGCTCAGGCCTGCCGGCCGCTGCCCTGACGTTCCAGGCGGACACCGGCCATCGCCCGGTCCGCGGTAGCCAGCAGCGACTCCGGGGTGGAGTCCCGCCGGGACAGGGCGACACCCACACTGATCCGCACCGGCGCCACCAGGTCGGCCGACGGGCGCAGCGGCAGGTCGAAGGCGGCCGACACCCGGCCGGCGATGCCGGCGGCGTCGTCCACCCCGCTGATCCCGGGGCACAGCAGCACGAAGGTCTGGGTGCCGATGCGGGCCACGAGGTCGCCCTGCCGGACGGCGGACACCAGCCGGCCGGCGGCCTCGGTGCGCGCCATGTCGGCCACGGTCGGGCCGTGCGCGTGGTCCAGCGCGGCGATCCCGTCCACGTCACAGCACAGCACCGCCAGGAGCCCGGCCTGGGAGCCGGCCGCGGCGAGGGAGAGCTCCAGGCGCTCGACCAGGAGGCTGCGCACCGGTAGCCCGGTGAGCGGGTCGGGCATCGTCCGCCGGCGCAGCCGCGAGGCGAACTCGTGCTGGGCGGCGACGACCGCTGCCGTCTGGACCAGGAGGTCCTCCGACCCCTCCATCCCCACCGCGTCCATGACCCACTCCCGTCCGCACCGGCCGGCTCTCGACCCTCGGTCAGGACGTCGGCCGCACGCGCCGGGCGCTTGAGTCCGGCCGGCGCGGACTGCCCCCTACGGGTCAGCTGGTCAGCGCGCGAATCGTCCCCGCCGCGGCGATGACGGCGAAGACCAGGAACAGGCCGGCGGCCACCCGGTGCAGCAGCGCCACCGGCAGCCGGTCGGCGAGCTTGCGGCCCAGGACGGCGGCCAGGCCCGAGATCACCAGCAGCGCCGCCCAGGCGCCCACGAACACCGACAGCGGCTCGGCGTACCGGGCGGCGAGGCCGGCGGTGGCCAGCTGGGACAGGTCGCCCCACTCGGCGGCGAACAGCACGCCGAAGGACACCGCGGTCGCGCGGAGGAAGGACGTCTGCTCGCGGACCTGCGTGGTCGCCTCCGTGTCCTCGGCGCCCTTGCGCGCCTCGCGCCACAGCAGCACCGCGCCGACCAGGAACAGCACGGCGACCACGGCACTGACCAGGGCGCCGGGCAGCAGCGACAGCAGGCTGCCGGCGGTGACCGCGATCACCACCTGCAGACCGAACGCGAGGCCGACCCCGAGGAAGACCGGCAGCGCCGGGAAGCGGGTCGCCAGCACGAGGGTGGCGAAGAGCGTCTTGTCCGGCAGCTCGACGGGGAGGATCAGCACGAAGGCAGCCAGGACGACGGAGATGACCACGAATTCTCTCTCTGCTCGCGCGACCGGGCGGGTGCGCCGGCGGCTTCCGACCGGCAAGGCCGGCGCGCCCCGGAGTGCGAGCCCACCGACCGGGCGCGCGGGCGCGCCCGCATGTCGACCAGCGGTCGGGGGCTACTCTCCGTCGCGGGTCGCGAGCGTATCCGACGCCCCCGGTTGGGCCTCGTGGGCCGCGGCGGTGGCGGCCCGGAGCACCTCCTTGACCGGGAGGCGCCGGGCCGCGGCGAGTGCGGCGACGTCCTCGAACTCGACGCTGACGTTGACCACATGGCCCCCCGAGCGGGCGACCTTCACACCGACCCGGCCGCCGAGCACCGCGACGGTGTCCTGACTGCGGTCCAGGGCGATCTTGCGCACCGGCTGGGCGCGCAGCCCGATCGTCGACGTCCCCGCGAACAGCGCCGCCTGGACGTCGCCGACCGCCTGCGGTGTGCACAGCACGGACAGCGTGTGCTCCGGGCGGCCCTTCGTCCTCAGGATCGGGGTCAGCCAGGCGTCCGAGGCCCCGGCGGCGAGCAGCTCGCCGAGCACGCCCGGCCACAGCCGCGGGTCCAGGTCGTCCACGTTGGTCTCCAGCAGCAGGTCGTCGGCCCCGGCGGCCGGGGCCACGGGGTCGCCGAGGACCAGCCGCACGAGGTTGGGCAGCTCCACCGGGTCGCGCCCGCCGGCGCCGCTGCCCACCCGCTGCACCCGCATCGACGGCAGCGTCGTCCACTCCTGCACCCGGGCGGCGAGCAGGGCCGCCCCGGTGGGGGTGCACGTCTCCGCCGGCACGGGGCCGGCCACGACCGGGACCCCGGCGAGCAGCTCCAGGACCGCGGGCCCAGGGACCGGCACCACGCCGTGCACGCCGCGCGCCGAGCCGCTGCCCAGCGCCACGGGGGAGGCGGTGAGCCGGTCCAGGCCCAGGTGCTCGAAGCCGGCCACCACCCCGACCACGTCGGCGAGCGCGTCGAGGGCGCCGACCTCGTGGAAGTGCACGTCCTCGGGCGGTACCCGGTGGACGCGCCCTTCGGCGATGGCGAGCCGCTCGAAGACCGCCAGCGCACCCTCCCGTACCGGCGCCGGCAGCGCCGCGGCGGTGAGGAGCGCGCGGACGTCGGACCAGGTGCGGTGCACGTCGCTGGGCGGGGCGTTCACGTGTACCCGGGTGGCGCCGAGCCCGTGCCGGGTGACCGGCTCGGTGGTGAGCGTCACCGTCTCCACCGGCAGTGCGGCGACCGCGGCGCCGAGTACGGCGAGCGGGACCCCGACGTCGACCAGCGCGCCCAGCAGCATGTCCCCACTGGCTCCAGCAGCCAGGTCCAGCCAGCCGATCGTCACCGGCAGATCATGCCGCCCGCGGAGCGGCTCAACTCACCAGGGAACGGCACCGGACAGCGCAGTTCTCAGGCGGACATGGGCAGCGTGCACGGTCCAGCATTCCCGGGGACGGCACCCGGGCCGGGGTTCCGACGACGGGGCCGGAGGCCTCCCTGAGGAGGAACGGCCAGCGGCTCAACGCCGCAGGGGCACGGCACCTGGCCGCGGTGACGTCCGAGAGGACGACAGTGTTATCGCGATGTACGCGTTATCGCGATGTACGCCGCGCGATCCGGGCGGCGAAGACGCCGGCCGACCATCCATTGTCGATGTTGCTGACCACGACACCGGGTGCGGCCGAGTTCAGCATCGTCAGCAGCGCGCCGAAGCCGCCGAAGGCGTTGCCCTGCCCGGTGGAGGTGGGGACGGCGACGATCGGCACGTCGGTCAGCCCGCTGACGACGCTGGCCAGCGCGGCGTCCAGCC
>JAOPWG010000141.1 GCA_025965775.1 Modestobacter sp.
AAGCCGAAGGTGCCGACCTTGTCCAGGACGCCGACCAGCAGCACCGCGCTGCCGATGGGCGCCTCGGAACCGGAGTCGGGCAGCCAGGTGTGGAAGGGCACCAGCGGCGCCTTGATCGCGAAGGCGAGGAAGAAGCCGAGGAACAGCAGCTTCTGCACGCCCGGGTCGATGTCGAGCTGGCGCAGCGCGTCGAAGGCGAAGGTCCCCTGGCCCAGCTGGGAGTTGCTGACCACGTAGAGCCCGATGACCGCGGCGAGCATGACCAGCCCGCCCAGCAGGCTGTAGAGGAAGAACTTCATCGCCGCGTACTGCCGGCGCGGCCCGCCGAAGCTGCCGATCAGGAAGTACATCGGGACGAGCATCGCCTCGAAGAAGACGTAGAACAGGAAGACGTCGGTCGCGGCGAAGACCCCGACCATCATCGCCTCGAGCAGCAGCAGCCAGGCCACGTAGGACCGCATCGACCGGTGTGCCGGCATCGTGTCTGCCCACGACGCGATCAGCACCACCGGCACGAGCACACCGATCAACAGCAGCATGACCAGGGCGATGCCGTCGACGCCCAGCGCGAAGCTGACGCCGAAGTCGGCGATCCAGCTGACCGAGGTGGTCAGCTGGAACCGCGGGCCACCGGTGTCGAAGGCGACGGTGGCGAGCACGGCCAGTACCAGGACCAGCAGGCTGACGCCGAGGGCGACCTGCTTGGCCAGCAGGTCGCGACCGCGGGGCAGCGCCGCGACGGCCGCGCTCCCGACGGCGGGGACGATGATCATGGCCAGCAGCCACGGGACCCCGCTCATCCCGTCGTCATCGCGATCAGCGCACCGGCGAGGACGACCGCGCCGCCCAGGATGCCCAGCGCGTAGCTGCGCACGAACCCGGTCTGTGCGCGGCCCAGCCGGGACGACGATCCGCCCAGCGCCGCGGCGGCCCCGTTGACCACACCGTCCACCCCTCGGTTGTCGACGAACACCAGCGCCCGGGTCAGCCACATGCCCGGCCGCATCAGCAGCGACTCGTTGACCGCGTCCGCGTACAGCGCCCTGCGGGCCGCCTGTACCACCGGCGAGACCCGCGCCGGGGCGGTCAGCGGCACCTCGCGCCGGCCCACGAACAGCCAGGCGACGCCGGCGCCGAGCAGCACCACCACGGTGACCAGGACGCTGACCGCCAGCGGCGAGAGGCCCCCGTGGGCCTCCTCAGCCGGACCGAACACCGGCTCCAGCCAGTCGGACAGCGGGAAGGCCTGCACCAGCAGGAACCCGGCGGCCACCGACCCGATGGCCAGCACGACCATCGGGACGGTCATCACCGGCGGGGACTCGTGTGGAGTGGGGGGCGGCTTCGGGGAGTCTGCGCTGTCCCATCTCGGCCGGCCGAGGAAGGTCAGCAGCATCAGTCGGGTCATGTAGAAGGCGGTCAGCCCGGCGCCGAGCACGGCGACGCCGCCCAGCAGCCAGCCCGACGTGCCGCCCCGGGCGAAGGCGGCCTCGATGATCGCGTCCTTGGTCCACCAGCCCGACAGCAGCGGGAAGCCGATCAGCGCCAGGTAGCCCAGGCCGAAGGTGACGAAGGTGACCTTCATCTTCCCGGCCAGCCCGCCGAAGCGGCGCATGTCGGTCCGCTCGCCCATGGCGTGCATCACCGAGCCGGCACCGAGGAACAGCCCGGCCTTGAAGAAGCCGTGCGTGAGCAGGTGCGCCAGGCCCGCGACATAGCCCACCGGCCCCAGGCCGACGGCCAGGAACATGTAGCCGATCTGGCTGACGGTGGAATAGGCCAGCACCCGCTTGATGTCGTCCTGCGCGCAGCCGGCGATCGCGCCGATCATCAGCGTGATCGCGCCGATGACCAGGACGACGGTGCGCGCACTGGGACTCGCGTCGTAGATCGGTGCGCTGCGGGCGATCAGGTACACCCCCGCGGTGACCATGGTCGCAGCGTGGATGAGCGCGGAGACCGGGGTGGGGCCCTCCATGGCGTCGGGCAGCCAGGCCTGCAGCGGGAACTGCCCGGACTTGCCGCAGGCCCCCAGCAGCAGGAGCAGGCCCAGCGCGGTGACTGTGCCCCCCGCCAGCAAGCCGACGTGGCCCAGCACACCGGCGTAGGACGTGGTGCCCAGCTGGGCGAACATCAGGAAGATCCCCAGGGCCAGCCCGACGTCGCCGACCCGGTTCATCACGAAGGCCTTCTTGGCCGCGGTGGCCGCCGCCGGGCGGGTGTACCAGAAGGCGATGAGCAGGTAGGAGGCCAGGCCCACGCCCTCCCAGCCGACGTAGAGGGCGACGTAGCTGTTGCCCAGCACCAACAGCAGCATCGCGGCGACGAACAGGTTCAGGTAGGCGAAGAACCGCCGCCGCGCCGGGTCGTGCGCCATGTAGCCGATGGAGTAGACGTGGATCAGCGCGCCGACCCCGGTGATCAGCAGCACGAAGACGGCCGACAGCGGATCGAACAGCAGGCCGGCGGGGACGTCCAGCGAGCCGACCCGCAGGAACGTGAACAGCTCGACGTCCACCGAGCGCCGGTCCAGACCGGCCAGCTGGAGCGTGCAGGCCAGGCCGAGCAGGAACGCGACCACCACGGTGGCGGTGCCCAGCAGGTGGCCCCAGCGGTCGGTGCGGCGGCCTCCGAGGAGCAGGACCGCGGCCCCGGCCAGGGGCAGGGCGATCAGCAACCAGGATGCGGAGAGCACGCCGGTCGCGGGCAGCGACTCAGACACGTCGATGGGTCCCGTCTCGCTCAGTACTTCAGCAGGTTGGCGTCGTCGACGGAGGCCGAGCGGCGGGTCCGGTAGATCGACATGATGATCGCCAGGCCGACGACGACCTCCGCGGCGGCCACGACCATGACGAAGAACGCGATCAGCTG
>JAOPWG010000199.1 GCA_025965775.1 Modestobacter sp.
CCATGGGCTGGGCGCCGGCATCGGTCAGGTCGATGATCTTCAACCGCCGGTGGCCGAGGGCGACCGGGCCGGACTGCCACCCGCCGGAACCGTCCGGCCCCCGGTGCGACAGCTGGTCGCACATGGCGGCCACCGCCCCCAGGTCGGCGACCCCGCCGTCGAACCGGACCTCACCCGAGATGCCACACACGCGGCGCCCCCTCCTCCTCCGGCGGCGCGGCGCCGGACCGGACGTCTGCCCACCTTCCCCTCCGGGTGTTTCCGCTGCGTGACCCGGCGGCCGAGGTGGGGGACCAAAATGGCCACTGTGGCGTAGCCGTGGGCGATACGCGACCGGCCGCTCACGCTGCGTCGGAGTGCCGCGGAGGGTGCTGTCGAGTCGACGCGCCGGACCGGGCGTGTCTGCGCATGGGGCTGGTGCGACGCAGATAGCCTCGCGGGACAGGTCCGCTCCCCCGGACCTCCCCGATCCAGCTGGAGGCCGTCCCCCATGCGCTCCTTGCGCCTCGTGGCGCTCTCCGACGACGGCAAGCACCTGGTGCTGGCGCCGGACGGGCCCGACTCCGGAGACGCCGCCGAACGGTTCCAGGTGCCGATCGACGACCGGCTGCAGGCCGCCGCGCGCGGGGACGCCCACCGGGTCGCTCAGATCGAGATCGAGGTCGGCAACTCCCTGCCGCCCCGGGTGATCCAGGCCCGCATCCGCGCCGGGGAGACCCCCGAGCAGGTCGCCCACTCCTCGGGCACCTCCGTCGAGCGCATCATGCGCTTCGCGCACCCGGTGCTGCAGGAACGCGAGCGGGTGGCCGATCAGGCCCGTGAGGCCCGGGTGCGGCTGTCGGAGGGGACGCCGTCGGTGCCGCTGGAGCAGTTCATGTCCGAGCGGCTGCGGCTGCTGGGCGCCGACCTGGACGCCGTCCGCTGGGATGCGCACCGCAACGAGGACGGGACCTGGCAGGTGCGCGCCGCCTGGCGGGCCGGCCACAAGTCGGGCACGACGCGCTGGAGCTACGACATCCCGGCCAAGACCGTCACGCCGATCGACGCGACCACCATGGACTTCGCCGAGGGCACCCGGCTGGTGCGCGTGGTCCCCGACGTCCCGGCCGTGGACCCGGCCGTGGACCCGCGACGACCGATCTCCGTCGTGCGGACCCCCTCGGGCGTCCCGTTCACCGGGGACGCCGAGGAGCTCGAGGACGCCGACGACCTCGCCGTCGAGGAGTTCGAGGACACCGACGGGGACGCCGAGGAGGTCGTGCGCAACGTCGTCCCGGTCGACGGCAACCCGGTCGACGTGCTGCTGTCGGGTGACGGCGGCATCGACGACGACCTGGCCACCCGCGACACCGTCGTGCTGGGCAGGGTGGGCGACGGCGAGGCCGAGGACCCACGGGCCCGGATCCCCGCCTGGGAGGACATCGTGTTCGGGGTGCGGCGGCACCGCTGAGAAAGGACCCCGTCCTCCTCATCCCTCGCAAGCTCGGGACGAGCCTCTGGACGGGGCCCCACCACTCGCAGGCTCGCGGCGGGCCCCTGCAGGGAGGCCGTTAAAGCGGTCGAGACCGTCACCGTCCCGCAATAACCTGACCAGGCCATGACCGAGAAGACCGTCCCGCCCGGGGCCACCCGCGGCCGCCTCTCGGCCCTGGCCCGGCTGTGGCCCTTCGCCCGGCCCTACCGCGGCCTGGTCGCGCTGACCTTCCTCGGCGCGCTGCTGGCCACGCTCACCCAGCTGGCCATCCCGCTGGTCACCCGGGCCGTGGTCGACGGCCCGATCGCCGAGGGCGACAAGTCCGGCCTGGTCCCGCTGCTCGCCCTGGCCTCCGGCTTCGGGGTCGCCGAGGCCGCGCTGTTCTTCCTGCGCCGCTGGGCGATGAACCACAGCAGCCTGCAGATCGAGCGCGACCTGCGTGAGACCCTCTACCAGCGGCTGCAGCGCCTGCCGGTGGCCTTCCACGACGACTGGTCCTCCGGTCAGCTGCTGTCCCGGGCGACCAGCGACGTGTCCACGATCCGGCGGTTCGTCGGCTTCGGGGCCGTGTTCCTGGTGGTCAACCTGATCACCTGCGCCGTCGTCGGCGTGCTGCTGGTGCTCACCTACTGGCCGCTGGGCGTCGCGGTGCTGATCACCAGCATCCCGCTGACGGTGGTCGGCCTGCGCTGGGAGAAGCGCTACAACGCCCAGTCCCGGCAGGTGCAGGACGAGCAGGGCGGGCTGGCCACCGACGTCGAGGAGGCCGTGCAGGGCATCCGGGTGGTCAAGTCGCTGGGCCGCAGCCACCTGGTCTTCGGCCGCTACGACCGCAAGGCCGTCCGGCTGCGCGACCAGCAGCTGGTCAAGGTAGGCACGCTGGCCCAGATCTGGTGCCTGTTCGAGTTCCATCCGCAGATGACGCTGGCCCTGATCCTGGTCGGCGGCTCGCTGGCCGTGGGCAGCGGCGCGCTCACCGTCGGCGGCCTGGTCGGCTTCGTCGCGCTGTTCACCGTGCTGCTGTGGCCGATCCTGTCGCTGGGGTTCCTCCTCGCCCAGGCGCAGGAGACCGCCAGCGCCTGC
>JAOPWG010000438.1 GCA_025965775.1 Modestobacter sp.
TTGCGGAAGTAGTCGTGGGTGAGCAGCGTGGTCAGTCCGGGCTCGTCGGTGAACGCCTGCCGGATCCGGTCGAGGAAGCGCGCCCGGATGATGCAGCCCGCCCGCCAGATGGTCGCCAGCGCGGCCCGGTCGACGTCCCAGCCGTACTCTTCCGCGCCGGCGGCGATCTGGTCGAAGCCCTGCGCGTAGGCGACCACCTTCGAGGCGTACAGCGCCTGGCGGACCGCCTCGATGTAGGCGGCGCGGTCCTCCACCGGGTCACGCTCGACTGCCGGGCCGGGCAGCACCTTCTGTGCGGCGGCCCGCTGGTCGGTGTGGCCGGACAGCGCCCGGGCGAACACCGCCTCGGCGATGCCGGACACCGGGACGCCCAGGTCGAGTGCCGACTGCACGGTCCAGCGGCCGGTGCCCTTCTGCTCGGCCTCGTCGAGGACGACATCGACGAACGGTGTGCCGCTGGAGGTGGTGTGCCGGAGCACCTCGGCGGTGATCTCGATCAGGTAGGAGTCGAGGTCGCCCTCGTTCCAGCCGGCGAACACGTCGCCGATCTCGGCCGGCGAGAGGCCCAGCCGGTGGCGCAGCAGGTCATAGGCCTCGGCGATCAGCTGCATGTCGGCGTACTCGATGCCGTTGTGCACCATCTTCACGAAGTGGCCGGCGCCGTCGGTGCCGACATGGGTGCAACACGACGTGCCGTCGTAGACGGCCGCGATGCTCTCCAGCATCGGCCCGACGATCGCGTAGGCCTCCGCCGAGCCGCCGGGCATGATGCTCGGCCCGTTGAGGGCGCCCTCCTCGCCGCCGCTCACGCCGGTGCCCATGAAGTGCAGCCCGCGGGCGGCGAGGGCCTCGGTGCGCCGGATCGTGTCGGTGAAGCGGGCGTTGCCGCCGTCGATCACGATGTCGCCCTCGTCCAGCAGTGGCACGAGCTCGTCGATCACGGCGTCGGTCGGCGCGCCGGCCTGCACCATGATCAGGATGCGTCGCGGCCGCCGCAGGGCCCCGACGAACTCCTCCACCGTGGTCGTCGGCACGAAGTCGCCTTCGTCGCCGTGCGCGGCGATGAGTGTGTCGGTGCGCGCCTTGGTTCGGTTGTGCAGTACCACCTGGTGGCCGTGCCGGGCGAAGTTGCGGGCCAAGTTGGCGCCCATGACGGCCAGGCCGGTGACGCCGATCTGTTCGGTCATGACCTCGTCTGTGCCCCGCCGAGCCGTGGTGCACACGGCCCGGCCGAGCCGGTCAGCCCAGCCCGAGGTCGCGGCGCAGCTTCGCGACGTGTCCGGTGGCCTTCACGTTGTAGGCAGCCTTCTCGATGCGGCCCTCGGCGTCGATCACGAAGGTCGAGCGGATCACCCCGACGACCTCCTTGCCGTAGAGCTTCTTCGGCCCGAACGCGCCGTAGGCCCGCAGCACCTGTTTGTCCGGGTCGGACAGCAGGGTGATCGACAGCGACTCCTGCTCGCGGAACCGGCTCAGCTGGTCCGGGGCGTCGGGGGAGATGCCGATGATGTCCAGCCCGGCCTCGGCGAGGTCACCGGCGGCGGCGGTGAAGTCGACGGCCTGCGTGGTGCAGCCCGGGGTGAGCGCCGCGGGGTAGCAGTAGACGATGACCCTCCGGCCCCGGTAGGAGGCCAGGGACACCTCCGTGCCGTCGGCGTCCGGGAGCGTGAAGTCCGGAGCGGTGTCACCGGGGCTGAGGCGGACGGGGGCGACGTCGGTCTCGGTCATGACGTGATGGTGCCGCACGCCGCCGACAGGACGCACAGCCGTCCCGTCCGGCGCGGGCGTCGGGGCGGTCAGCCGGCCAGGAACGAGAACCGCACGTGCCGGCCCGGGTTGTCCACGTTGGTGTCGACCAGGCAGATCCGCTGCCAGGTGCCCAGCGCCATCCGGCCCTCCAGCACCGGCACCGTGGCGTGCGGCGGCACGAACGCCGGCAGCACGTGGTCACGGCCGTGCCCTCCCGACCCGTGCCGGTGCCGCCAGCGGTCGTCGCGGGGCAGCAGCACCTCGAGCTGGGCGAGCAGGTCGTCGTCGCTGGCGGCGCCGGTCTCGATGATCGCGATGCCGGCGGTCGCGTGCGGAACGAACACCTGCAGCAGCCCGTCCCCCTCGCCCCGGACGAACTCCGCGCACTCGTCGGTCAGGTCGACGACGGAGGGCACCCCACCCGTGCGGACCGCACGCAGTTCCGATCGCATGGGGGGAGGGTGACATGGCGCTGCACATCGCAACTCTCCGGGCCGCACAGCCGTGAGGTGCCGTCCCCTCGCCAGCGAGTGCTGCGCACGGCACTACCCTCGGAGCACGTGACCCGCCCCGACGGCCGTGCGGCCGACCAGCTCCGTCCGGTGACCATCACCCGCAACTGGCTCGACCACGCCGAGGGGTCCGTGCTCGTCGAGTTCGGGCGCACCCGGGTGCTGTGCGCGGCCAGCGTCACCGAGGGCGTGCCGCGCTGGCGCCGCGGTTCGGGCCTGGGCTGGGTCACCGCCGAGTACTCGATGCTGCCGCGGGCCACCCACACGCGCAACGACCGGGAATCGGTCAAGGGTCGCATCGGCGGACGCACCCACGAGATCAGCCGGCTGATCGGCCGGTCGCTGCGCGCCTCGATCGACCTGGCCGCGCTGGGGGAGAACAGCATCGCGCTGGACTGCGACGTCCTGCAGGCCGACGGCGGCACCCGGACGGCGG
>JAOPWG010000276.1 GCA_025965775.1 Modestobacter sp.
CGCACGGCGAAGCGATGATCCCGATCTACATCTTCTACTCGATGTTCGGGTTCCAGCGGACCGGTGACGAGTTCTGGGCCGCCGGTGACCAGATGACCCGCGGGTTCCTGATCGGCGCCACCGCCGGGCGGACGACGCTGAACGGTGAGGGCCTGCAGCACGAGGACGGGCACTCGCTGCTGCTGGCGGAGACCAACCCGGCCGTCGTCTCCTACGACCCCGCGTTCTCCTACGAGGTCGGGCACATCATCAAGGACGCCCTCGCCCGGATGTACGGCGAGGACCCGGGCGCCCCGCTCGGCGGGCACCGCAGCCCCGACGTCATGTACTACCTGACGATCTACAACGAGCCCTACGTGCAGCCGGCCGAGCCCGAGGACCTCGACGTCACCGGGCTGCTCGCGGGCATGTACCGCTACGCGGAGGGTCCGGCTGTGGAGGGCTCTGCCGACGGTGGCTCGGTGCCCGCGGGCACCAAGGCGCAGGTGCTCGCCTCCGGCGTCGCCGTGCCGTGGGCGCTGCGGGCCCAGGAGCTGCTGGCCAACGACTGGGGCGTGTCGGCCGACGTCTGGTCGGTGACCTCGTGGAACGAGCTGCGCCGCCAGGCCGTCCAGGCCGAGGAGTGGAACCTGCTCAACCCGGCCGAGGAGCCCCGGGTTCCCTTCATCACGCAGAAGCTGGCCGACGCCCCCGGCCCGGTCGTGGCGGTGTCGGACTGGATGAAGGCGGTGCCGGACCTGCTGGCGCCGTTCATCCCGGGTGGCCTCGCGTCGCTGGGCACCGACGGGTTCGGCCTGTCCGACACCCGGCCGGCGCTCCGGCGGCACTTCCGGGTGGACGCCGAGTCGATCGTCGTCCGCACGCTGGCCTCGCTCGCCACGCGCGGTGACATCCAGCGGGACGTCGTCCGGCAGGCCGTCGAGAAGTACCGGATCGGCGACGTGCAGGCCGCACCGGCGGACACCACCACCGACCCGGAGCAGCAGCCCGAGGCCTGAAAAAGGACCCCCTTCCTCCCCACGCCTCGCGAGCTCGGCGAGGGACCCTGGAAGGGGGCCATCAGCCAGAACGGCCCGCCCCAGGGGGCGGGCCGTTCTGCTCAGCCGGCGAGGGCCTGCAGCGCCATCTGCGCGTACATCGCGACCCCGTTCGGGAGCGCGTCCTCGTCGAAGCGGACCAGGTTCGAGTGGTTGCCCGGGGCGGTCGCCGGGTCCAGCTCCGGCGGGCAGGCGCCGAGGAACGCCATCGCCCCGGGCACCTGCTCCAGCACGTAGGAGAAGTCCTCCGCGCCCATCAGCGGCACCGGCATGACCGCGCTGGCCTGCTCCCCGAGCAGCGTCGCCGCGGTGGCGCTCACCTGGGCGGCCACGCCGGCGTCGTTGACCGTCACCGGGTAGCCCTCGACCCGGATGAACTCGGTCGTCAGCTCGTGGGCGGCGGCGACGTGCGTGGCGACCCGCTCGACCGCGGCCACCGTGTCCGCCCGCCGCTGCGCGGACAGGGTCCGGATGGTGCCCTCCAGGACGGCGCTGTCCGGGATGATGTTGTTCGCCGAGCCGGCGCTGACGCGCCCGACGGTGACGACGGCGGGGTCGAAGACGTCCACCCGGCGGGTGACCATCGCCTGCAGCGCCAGCACGATCTCCGCGGCCACCGGGACGGGGTCGGCGGTCAGGTGCGGGGTGGAGGCGTGCCCGCCCCGGCCACGCAGCGTGATCCGGAACTGGTCGGCAGCGGCCATCATGGTGCCGGGCCGCACGTTGATCGTCCCGCTGCGCCACATGGTCGAGACGTGCAGCGCGAACGCGCCGCTCACCGGCGCCTCCGGGACGACGCCGAGCAGGCCCTCCTCGAGCATGTGACGCGCGCCGTGGAAGCCCTCCTCCCCCGGCTGGACCATGAACACGACCTGCCCGGCGAGGGCGTCCCGCCGCTCGGCCAGCAGCCGGGCGGCCCCCACCAGCATCGCCACGTGGGTGTCGTGTCCGCAGGCGTGCATCGCGCCGGGGACTTCCGACGCGAAGGGCAGCCCGGTGTCCTCCTGGACCGGCAGCGCGTCCATGTCCCCGCGCAGCAGGTAGGTCGGCCCGGGACGCGCGCCCCGCAGGACGCCGACCACCGAGGTGGTGCTCGTGCCCGTGGTCAGCTCGATGGGCAGGCCGGCGAGGGCGTCGAGCACCGTCGCCTGGGTGCGGGGCAGCTGGAGCCCGATCTCCGGCGTGCGGTGCAGCCGTCGGCGCAGGTCCACGGTGCGGTCGGCCTCGGCGCGGGCGGCAGCGAGCAGCTCAGCAGCGGCTGAGGAGGCGGCAGACATGTCGCACAGTCTGTAGCAGGGCGAACCACCTGGGCGTGACCCCGTGGACCGCGGGTCAGTCCGCCCAGGCCGGCCGGGCGGTCGCCACCTGCCACACGCAGACGGTGGCCGGCCCGTCGACCGGCCCCTCGGCCGGCCCGGCGGTCACCTCGCCGTCCCGGACCAGCACGCGCACGCCCGACGGCGGGTGAGCGGACTCACCCGCGGCCACCGTGCCCATCCACAGCCGGGCGTCCGGCCGGTCCAGCTCCACCCAGCCCGCGGGGCGGATGCGCACCTCGTGCGTCGCCGGGTGGCCGGCGACCGCGGCCCGCAGGTACGTCTGGACGACGTGGGCACCGGCGTCACCGGCCACCTCGTCGTGCCGCAGTCCGCCGCCGGCGCGGAGCACACCGACGTCCCCCACGCCGAGCAGGGCCCCGCGGTGCCAGCGGTGGGTCAGCGACCCGGCCAGCACCACCGCGACCACGTCGACGTCCCGATGCGTGTGCTGCCCGTAGCCCTCTCCCGGGGTCAGCCGGTCATCGGCGAGTCGCAGCAGCGGACCGAGCGAGCCGTCGTCGGGGTCCAGCAGCACCCGGGAATCGACCGTCATCGGGCCACCTCCGCCTCGGTCACCGTGCGCGCGCCGGGCAGCGCGGCGCGGCCGCCGGGGAGCGCGGCGCGGCCGCCGGGCAGCCCTCCGAAGGCGACGGCCACCAGCAGCGTCACGCCCAGCCCCAGCGCCTCGCCGGCGACGACGTCGGAGAGCCAGTGCACCCCCAGCCACATCCGGGTCAGCCCGACCAGCACCGCCAGCGCCAGCCCGGCGGCCGGCCAGCCGCGGCGGGCCCGCCGCCCGAGCAGCGGCCAGGCGAGCACCAGCCCCACGGTGACCAGCGTGGCCACCCCCGAGGAGTGACCGCTGGGGAAGCTCAGCGTGTCGTACGCCGCGCCCCCGCCGGCGAACTGCGGGCGGATGCGTCCGACGGCGTCCTTGAGCCCGGCCGTCAGCGGGGCGACCAGCACCACCGCGGTGGTCACCCATCCCGCGGTCCACCAGCGTCGGCGGGCCAGCAGCCAGGCCAGCACGGGCAGGTAGACCAGCCACCGGACGACGCTCAGGCCCGGCGCCGTGGCCACCTGCAGGAGCCCGTCGAGCCACCCGGCCGGGTGGTCGCCGACGTACAGCGCGTCCGCAACCGACCGGTCGACCCGCAGCAGTGGAGCCGCCCTGCTGGTCACCGCCCAGCCCAGGAGCACGACGACCAGCACGGCGACCACGGCGGCGGACAGGGCAGCGCGCCGGCTGCGGGCGGCGCTCCTCAGGGGTGCAGACACCGCTCCACGATCTCCCACCCGGGGCGCCGTGACACGCTGAAGGCGTGCAGACGATCAACGGTGGGGCCCGGTGAGCGTCCGGCCCTCGGCCGCGACGCTGCGCCGGCTGGAGCGGGCCTCCGGCGCGCTGGCCACCCAGGCCGTGGCCCGGATGGACGAGGAGCTGTCCTGGTTCCGCACCATGCCGGCCGCCCAGCGGTCCTGGGTCATGCTCGTCGCCCAGGCCGGGATCGCCTCCCTGGTCGAGTGGTGCCGCGACCCCGGCCGGCCGCCGCGGCTGACCGGTGAGGTGTTCGGCGCGGCTCCCCGCGAACTGGTGCGCGCCGTCCCGCTCAAGCAGACCGTCGACCTGATCAAGGTGACCGTCGAGGTCGTCGAGGACCGGGTCGACCAGGTCGCCGAGCCCGGGGACGGCGAGCAGCTGCGGCTGGCGGTGCTCCAGTTCAGCCGCGAGGTCGCCTTCGCGACCGCACACGTCTACGCCAGCTTCGCCGAGAACCGCGGTGCCTGGGACGCCCGGCTGGAGGCCCTGGTGGTCGACGCACTGGTCCGCGGCGACCGCTCCGAGGAGCTCCCCGGGCGCGCGGCGGCGCTGGGCTGGACGACCACCGGTCCGGTCGTCGTCCTGGTCGGCACGGCACCCCCCGAGGTCGACGACCAGCGGTCTGCGGTGCGCCGCGCGGCCCGCTCGCTGCGCAGCGAGGTGCTCGTCGGGGTGCACGCGGACACGCTGGTCGTCGTGCTGGGCGGCGTGCCGGACCTGGACCAGGTCGCCGCCCGGGTCAGTCGGGAGTTCGGGCCCGGACCGGTCGTGCGTGGCCCGCAGGTGGAGACCCTCGGGCAGGCCGGGGAATCGGCGTCCGCGGCACTGGCCGGGCTGCGCGCCGCGCCGGCCTGGCCGGAGGCTCCTCGCCCGGTCTCCGCCGACGACCTGCTGCCCGAGCGCGCCCTGGACGGGGACCCGGCGGCCCGGGCCGCGCTGTCGGAGCGGGTCTCCCTCCCCCTGCAGGCCGCCGGTGGGGAGGTGCTGGAGACCGTCCGCGTGGTGCTGGGCACCGGCGGCAACCTGGAGGCCAGCGCCCGCGCGCTGTTCGTGCACACCAACACCGTGCGGTACCGGCTGAAGCGGGCCGCCGAGCTCACCGGTTTCTCGGCCACCGACGCCCGCGGCGCGTGGACCCTGCAGCTGGCCCTGGCGCTGGCCGAGCTGGACGGCGACCGCTCGTTGTGGCACTGAACCGGACGGGATCGACCCGAATCCCACGGGTGTCATTGTGGGCTCTGCCACCGACACGCGGTACCAACGGCGGTTGACGCCCCCGCTTTTGGAGGGATCCTCCAACGGGACGGCGCCTTTCTTCGTCGCGTCTCAGCACCCCGGAACGGGCCACGGACTGGCACGGTGGGCACGTGCTGGCCGTCCTCGCCCCCGGACAAGGGGCCCAGAAGCCCGGAATGCTCACGCCCTGGCTCGAGCTGCCCGGCGCCGAGTCCTTCTTCCGCTGGGCCGGCGCGATCGCCGACGCCGACCTCCTGGAGCTCGGCACCACCGGTGACGCCGAGGCCATCACCGACACCGCGGTCACCCAGCCGCTGGTCGTGGCCATGAGCCTGTTCATCGCCCGGGAGCTCGGCGGCATGCCGGGCCCGGTCCTGCACACCCCGCAGGCCGGCCGGGACGTGGTGATCGCCGGGCACAGCGTCGGCGAGCTGACCGCCGCGGCGCTGGCCGGGGTGCTGTCGATCGAGGCCGCGATCGCGCTGACCGCCGTCCGCGGCCGGGCGATGGCCCGCTCGTGCGCCCAGACGCCCACCGGGATGTCCGCCGTCCTGGGTGGTGACCCCGAAGAGGTCCTCGCCGCCATCGAGCGGCACGGGCTGGTGCCGGCCAACCGCAACGGCGGCGGTCAGATCGTCGCGGCCGGCGCCCTGGACGGGCTGGCCGCGCTGAAGGCCGACCCGCCGGCGAAGGCGCGGATCATGCCGCTGTCGGTGGCCGGCGCCTTCCACACCCACTACATGTCCTCCGCCCGCGAGGAGCTGGAGGGGCTGGTCGGCGGGCTGCGCCCGGCCGACCCCAGCCGGCTGCTGCTGTCCAACGCCGACGGCGCGGCGGTCGACTCCGGCGCCGAGGTGCTCTCCCGGCTGGTCAGCCAGATCACCAGCCCGGTCCGTTTCGACGCGTGCCTCGCGACGCTGCGCGACCTGGGCGTGACCGCGGCGCTCGAGCTGCCCCCGGCCGGTGCGCTGGCCGGGCTCGCCAAGCGCGAGTGGAAGGGTGCCGACATCGAGATCCTGTCGCTCACCGGCCCGGCCGACCTGGACCGCGCCCGCGAGCTGATCACCGCCGAGCGCAGCCGCGCGGAGGCCGAGCACCTGCCCGACTGGCGGGTCGTGGTCTCCCCCGTGCGCGGCACGGTCAGCCCGGCCGA
>JAOPWG010000312.1 GCA_025965775.1 Modestobacter sp.
CCAGCGTGCGGGTGCGACGGCGGGTGTCGGCTAGCCGGTGGTCATGGATCGACCTCCGGCTGGTCCCGGCGGCCGTCACGGTGTGGACGCTGACCCTGGTCGCCGGCGGCTGGACGCCGGTTCACCTCGTCCTCACCGGTGTGGCCTGCACGGCGGTGGGTGCCCTGCTGCTCCGGGGGGCCTCGGGTACACCCCCGCGACGGCGCGCCACCCGGACCGTCGCGGTCGGCTGTCTGGCGGCCGCGACCGTGGTGACGGTGGCGACGGCGGTCCGCGCCGCCGAGCGGGCGGACTCTCCGCTGCGCCGGCTCGCCGCCCAGGGGACGGTCGCCACGGTCCTCCTCCGGATCGACGAGGCCCCACGGCCGCTGGCCGGCGCGGGCGTACCGCGCGTGCTGGTCGCCGCCACCGTCCGCGAGGCAGCCGGCCGGCCGGTCGCTGGCGGGGCGGTGCTGGTGTTCGGCCCGGCGGAGCAGTGGAGGGGCTCGCTGCCCGGCCAGGTGGTGCGGATGCGGGCCGGGTTCCGCCCCTCCCGGGCCGGGGACGAGGTGCTGGCGGTGCTGTCGGCCCGTTCCGCGCCGGTGCTGGTGAGCGGCCCGGGACGGGTACAGGCGGGAGCCGGTGTGCTGCGCGCCGGCCTGGCCGGCTCGGCGGCGCGCACCCTGCCCCCGCGGCCGGCCGGGTTGCTGCCCGGCCTCGTGGTCGGCGACACCAGCGCCATGGACCCGGCGCTGACCACCGACTTCCGCCGGGCCGGGCTGTCGCACCTGACGGCCGTCTCCGGCGCGAACGTCGCGATCGCCATCGGCCTCGTGCTCTGGCCGCTGCGCCGTCGTGGTGCGCACCGCTGGCTGCAGTCGGCCGTCGGCCTGCTGGCCCTGGCCGGGTTCGTCGTGCTGGCCGGGCCGGGGGCCAGCGTGTTGCGGGCCGCGGCGATGGGCGCGGTCACCTTGCTGGCCCTGGCCTCCGGCCGCTTGCGCAGCGCGGTTCCTGCGCTGGCCGTGGCGGTCGTGGCGCTGCTCGTCCTCGATCCGACGCTGGCCCGGAACGGCGGATTCGCCCTGTCGGTGGCGGCGACCGCGGCGATCGTGCTGCTGGCCGTTCCCTGGACCCGGGCGCTGCGGCAGCGCGGCGTGCCGCGACTGCCCGCCGAGGCCCTCGCCGTCAGTGCCGCGGCCGGTCTGGTCACCGCCCCGCTGGTCGCGGCACTCTCGGGGGTGGTCAGCATCGTGTCCCTGCCGGCCAACCTGCTCGCCGCTCCGGCCGTTGCACCCGCCACGGTGCTCGGCCTCGCCGCTGCCGTGCTCTCACCGGTCCTCCCCACGCTGGCTGACGGGATCTGCTGGCTGGCCGGCTGGCCGGTGCGGTGGCTCGTGGTCGTCGCCGAACGTGCGGCCGCCGTGCCGGACGGGGCCGTCGGCTGGCCGGCCGGCGCGCCCGGAGCGGTGCTCCTGGCCGTGCTGCTGGGGGCGGGAGTCTGGACGCTGGTGCGCAGGCCGCGGCTGCGTCCCCTGGCCCTGGCCGCGCTGCTGGGTGTCCTGCTGATCGGATGGCCGATCCGGCAGGCGACCCGGGGCTGGCCGCTGGCCGACACGGTGGTGGTCGCCTGTGACGTCGGTCAGGGCGATGCCCTCGTGCTGCCCACCGGTCCGGGGGAGGGCGTGCTGGTCGACGCCGGTCCCGACGCGGCCCTCGTCGACGGCTGCCTGAGTCGGCTCGGTGTCGACCGCCTGCCACTCGTGCTCCTCTCGCACCTGGACGCCGACCACGTGGGCGGGCTGGCGGGTGCGCTGGCGGGGAGGGAGGTGGGCGCGGTCGCCACCGCCGCGCTGGCGCCAACCGACGACCGGGTCGGCGCGCTCGACCGACTGGTGCACCTGGCCGGCAGCCGGCACGTCGTGCTGCAGCCCGGCGATGTCCGCACGGTCGGCGACGCCCGCTTCGAGGTGCTGGCGCCCGCACCGGTCCAGGTCACCCCGTCGGCCGAGCCCAACGACCTGTGCATGCTCCTGCGCGCCAGCCAGCGAGGGGTGAGCGTCCTCTTCACCGGTGACCTCGGGGCGGACGCCGAGGCGCGGCTGGTGGCCGGCGGCGTGGACCTGCGGGCCGACGTGCTCAAGGTGCCGCACCACGGCAGCGCGGACGCCGACCCCGACTTCCTCGCGGCCAGCGGCGCCCGGGTGGCGCTGGTCTCCGTCGGCGCGGACAACCCCTACGGGCACCCCACCGACCGGCTGCTGGACTGGCTGGCCGAGGACCACATGCGCGTCTACCGCACCGACTCCGACGGCGACCTGGCGATCGTCGGCCGGGCCGGGGACTGGGGCGTGGCGGTGCGCGGACCCGATGCCGTCGCCCGGGCCACGGCGAGCGGCCAACCCGGTCCGGTGCTCGTTCCTGGGCCCACGGGTGCGGACCGGCGCAGGAGGGCGGGACGGTCGGTGGCGCGTGACACCATGGGCGCGTGGCAGCAGCACCCCCCGCACCGACGTCGCACCTGCGGGTCGTGGTCGGTGAGGAGGAGCTGCTGCGTGCCCGCGCGGTCTCCGCCGTCCGGGCGGCGATCCGGGAGGCCCACCCGGACTCCGAGGAGCACGAACTCGTCGCCGGCGGCCTGCCCATGGGCTCGCTGGCCGACGTGCTGGCGCCGTCCCTGTTCGGCGGTCACCGGCTCGTCGTCGTCACCGGGGTGCACGAGGCGGCCGCGGTGCTGGTCGACTCGCTGGTCAGCTACACCAAGGACCCCGACCCCGACCTGACCCTCGTCGTGGTGCACCCGGGTGGGAAGCGGAACGAGGCGCTGCTCAAGGCGTTCAAGGCCGCCGGGGCGGCCGTCGACGAGTGCCCGAAGATCACCTCGGCGGGGGAGCGCATCGCGTTCGTCCGCAACGAGGTGCGACGGGTGGGTGGCCGCATCACCCCCGATGCGGCGACCGCACTCCTGGATGCGGTCGGCAACGACCTGCGGCAGCTGTCCTCGGCGGCCAGTCAGCTGGTGTCGGACTTCGGCGGCTCCATCGATGCCGAGGCGGTGGCCCGCTTCCACCGCGGTCAGGCCGAGGTCACCGGGTTCACGGTGGCCGAGCGCGTGCTCGTCGGCGACACCCCCGGCTCGGTGGAGATGCTCCGCTGGGCGCTGCAGCGCGGCGTCGCCCACGTGCTCATCGCCGACGCCCTGGCCGACGGGGTGCGCACCGCGGCCCGGGTGGCGTCGCTGAACACCTCGAACGTCGGTGACCTCGCGCGCATCTTGAAGTTGCCGCCGTGGAAGGTCAAGAAGGCGCAGAGCCAGGCCCGCGGCTGGACCATCGACGCCCTGCAGCAGGCCATCGGGGTCACCGCCGAGCTCAACGCCGACGTCAAGGGCGTGGCCGCCAGCCCCGACTACGCCCTGGAGCGCGCGGTGCGCCGGATCGTGGCGATCCGGGCCGAGTCGGCCCGCGGGCGCGACGCCCGGGTCCGCCCCGGACGCTGAGCCTCCGCGCCGGCCCAGGATCCGACGGTCAGCGGACGGCCATGTCCCGGGGCGTCAGCCGGGTGGCCGGGTCGCGGCACCAGGCCAGCGCCGCCGGCCAGTCGCCGTACCCCGCGTCGGTGTCCAGGTGCTGCCCGCCGGGGATCACGTCCAGGTCGGTGGCCAGCGCGGGGAACGCCTCCGCGACACCCTCGGGGCAGTACGGGTCGTCATCGCCGGCGACCAGGCGCGTGGCCCGGGCGGCAGCGGCCACCGCGGTCGGGTCGACCCCGACCCGGGAGAACGCCTCGACCTCCCGGTGGCCGGCCAGCACCCGCGGGCTGGGCGGCGAGACCAGGAGCACCCGGTCCACGCGCTCGCCCGGCTCCAGCACCGAGGCCGCGTGCAGCCACAGTGGCACGGCCAGGGAGTGCGCGAGTACTACCCGCTCCCCGGAGCCGAGCTGCGCCAGCTCGGCCCGCAGCAGCTCCAGCCACCCCGGCAGCGAGGGCCGGTCGGGGTCGGGGAACTGCGGGTAGAGCACCTGCTCGCCGGCCGCCCGCAGCGACTCGACGAGCTGCCACTGCCAGTGCGCCCGCGGGCGGCGGTTCTGCCAGCCGTGCAGCACCAGGAAACGCCGGTCGGTCCGGCCGTCGGGCTGCGACATGTCGGGCATCGATCAGGTCTCCTGAGCACGGGGCAACGAACGGGGGCCGGGAACGCGACGAGCCCCCGTCCCGCGGCGGGGTGGGGGCTCGTCGTCAGCGGCGGCCGACCGTCACAAGGACGGTCGGCGCGGCCGGGAGATCAGAGGGCGGCGGCCTTCTTGGCCAGCGCCGACTTGCGGTTGGCAGCCTGGTTCTTGTGGATGACGCCCTTGCTGGCGGCCGTGTCGAGCGCCTTGCCGGCGGTCTGCAGGGCGGCCGTCGCGGCGGCCTTGTCCCCGGCCTCGGCGGCGGTACGGAAACGCCGCACCGTCGTCTTCAGGGCGGACCTGACCGCGACGTTGCGCTGACGCGCGATCTCGTTGGTCTTGATCCGCTTGATCTGGGACTTGATGTTCGCCACGCGTGAGCCTCGGATGTCTCGCAGGGAGGTGTACTTCTGACAGTGCGTCCACGACG
>JAOPWG010000325.1 GCA_025965775.1 Modestobacter sp.
CGCCGCCGTCCTCGGTCGCGACGAACACCGCCTGACGCTCCGGCTCGGGCGCCTGGTCGATGTTGCCGAGCACGCGACAGGCCGTGTGGAAGTGCCCGCGCACAAGGCCGTCCTCGTTGAGGGTCGAGGGCTCGACGTAGTACCCGCCCTGCGCGGCCGGGAGAAAGCGGTCACGCACCAGATTCCGGGTCGACACCTTGATGGTGAACGGCCGGCCGACCGTCACCTCGTCCGGGGCCTCGGTGATCAGGAGCTGCGGGTTGTCCTCGGCCGCGCCGACCTCGCCGAACGGGGTGGCGACGCACGCCGGCCCGATCTCAAAACCGGTGTGCGGGGGCAGCTCGGAGTCCTCGCACGCCGCCGGGAGCGGCTCGACTGGCGCCGCCGCACCGCTCCCGGTTGCAGCCAACGCGCCGTCCCCCGCCGCGGCCGGGGCACCGCCCCCCGCCACAGCCGACGTAACGTGCCCTGTCACAGCCGACGCGGCCGCGGCCGGCTCGGCCTGCGCGGCCGCGGCCGGCTCGGCCTGCGCCGACGCGATTCCCGTGCCGACGACGAGCGCAGCCATCGCGACTGCAACGGCGACCGGCAGCACCTGTCTGGTGGTCCTATTCATGATCAGCTCCTTCTGTGGTGTCCGCCGCCGAGGGGCGGCGGTCTCGTGACTCGGCCCCTCCTCCATCCGGCCAGTGCCCGGCCGACGAGGACGAGCAGGATGGTGAAGAGAGCGGTGAGCAGGGCGAACATGGCGAAGGTGGCCGCATGCGAGCGCCAGTCGTGGTTGCTCAGATCGGACGGGTCGGGGAGCTCCTGGAACTTCACCAGCCCGGTTGATTCGAGGTACTCGATGTGCCGCTGGACGAACGCCATCGCCTGGGTGGTGAACTGACGGATGACCGCGTTGCGCGTTGCGACCCGGACCTGCGCGAGAACCGGCAGCACCTTCCCGTGCGCCTGCCGCAGCAGGACGACGGCACGCTCGTCGAACGCGGCGCCGCGCTGCGCGTCGATCTCGCGCATCCAGTCCTGCTGCTCGGAGGTCGGCTCGGCCGGTAGTCCGACGTCGAGCCGAGCCGCGGCGGCGTCGACGATCCCGTCGAGCTCCTGGTGCTCGGCCGCGATCAGGCTGCCGACCTCACGGACCCGCGCACTCACGGCCCGCTCGCTCGCCCATGTCCCGACCGGCATCTCCCACAGACCGGCCTGCTTCACCTTGTGCAGCACGTCGCGGTCGTCCAGTTGGACCGGCTCACCGCCGACGGCCGAAGACGGAGCGGGCTCCGACTCGGCCGTGTGGTCCTGCCTCTCCGGCGTGCCGATCTCCGCGCCCGCGCCGCTGCCCTCGTGGGCGAGCGGGCTCAGCTCGGCCGCCTCCACGGCATCGAGTCCGTAGGAAGCGTCGGCGGCCCCAGCCGGCGTGGGGACGATCAGCACGGTGGCGAATGCCGCAAGGACGACGACCGCGGGGACCATCAGGCGCGGCCAGTGGATCACCAGCCGCGCCAGCGGAGCAGGACAGTGACAAGCGGAGGCCCGGACGGGCGGTCGTGCATGACTGGTGGCGTCCTCAATATCGGAACGGCGGCGACTCGCAGAGGTTAGGCATGCGCACAGCGTGATCGGAAGCCCCGTGACGGATCGGTCCGTCGAGAGCGGGGAGTCAGCCTTCGCATCGCCCTGGGGTGGGGCGGCGACCTCTGCCCGGCCCCGGCTGTGGACGCGGCCAAGCGCGCAGGTGAGAGCCCGCCCGACTCCCTCCCCCTCACTGCGCCGGCAGCTCCCGCACGACGATCACCCGACACTGCGAGGTGGGGCATGTCACGCCGATCCGAGGCGTCGACGACGAGCGATGGCCGTCGAGGCAGCCGGCTCGGCCACCGCGGCAGCACCTCGGTCAGTCCTCGCGAGACCGAGCTCGGATGGGCCTGCTTCCACGGCCGAGCGGGGGAGTGGGATCGTGCGTCAGGACTTGTCCGTCCTGGGCTCACCCATCTGCAGGCCCGTGGACGTGCGGGTCAAGGTGGAGGACGGCCTGGTGCAGGCGGTCGAAGACACCAGCCTCGTGCCATTCGCGCCTCCGCGCCCAACAGCTCGCCACTGATCAGCCGCGGCGGCGGCGGAGACGTCGACGACGACATGCGCCGCACCCCGTGCCGACCCGTCAGACCCCCAGGGCCGCGTCAAGTCCTGAATCCGCGTCTGAGCTGCGCCATCGTTGTCGATCACGCGGTGTTAAGTGCGTCTGTGATCGCGGTGGGGCTCCAGGCCGCGGTGCGTTGAGCGGCGGCGATGTTGGTGTGGCCGTCGAGCCGGGCGATGTTGGTGGCGGTGTTGCGCAGCGCAGCCATGAGCTGGGGTCCGGCGCCGACCCGGATCCGCGAGGCGTCTTCACGCTGGGGCACGTCGCGGACGCGGTGAACGTTGTTCTCGATGGCCCAATGACCCTGTAGCCAGTGTCCGAGCAGGCGTGAGTCGGCGGCCCGGTGGTCCAGGGAGGTGACCGCGTACACGATCTCCACCGATGTCTTGCCCGCGCCGACGCGTCGACGGCGCACGACCTTGATCGCCCGGCGGGCGTGCGGGAAGGGGTCCTGGGCTGGGAAGGGGTCCTGGGCTGGCGTGCCGTCCAGGTCGATGACCTTGATTGAGCGGGACTCGGTCCGGCCGTGTCCGGTTCCGCGACGCCGGGTACCGGGGGCCTGTGCCCACGGCAGGCGCATGAGGGCCTGCCGCAGCAGCGGCTGGTTGCCCTTGACGGTGAACAGGTAGTGCCCGGCGTGGGTGGCCAGGAAATCCGCGTGTGCGCGCTGGCAGTGCAGCGCATCTGCGGTGACCAGCACCCCGGCCAGCTCCGGCAAGGTGACCAGGGCGGCGGCGAACGCGGCGACCTCGTTGAACCGCGCCGGGTTCAGTGGAGGCTTGGTGCTGCCGAAGCGGGACGGGGCTCCTGCGCTGAGGTAGCGGTGGCGCGCAGCGCCTCGTGCCGCCCGACGCTTCGCGACGAAAAGCCTCGGCGCAGCCTCGCGTGCGCGACTGGGCGGTAGACGTGCGGTGCGGTGCGGTGCGGTGCGGTGCGGTGCGAGGCGTCGGCACAGGCCACCGGGCTGCCACCGGGCGCTAGCCGCATCTGACGGCTGTGACGTCCTGACCGAGATCGGGTGCCTTGCACGGGTCGGCCACAATGGCGCCCATGCCGCCGGCGCCACGGGCGCCCAGCACGATCAGCTGGGCCTCGGCGGAGGCGGCGCGCAACAGTTCCACTGGGCGGCCGTCCAGGACCGACCAGCTCGTGCGGCCCTCACCGGCGACAGGCGCCACCGCGGCCTCGACCGACCGGAGGACCTCGGCGGCGCTGTCGTGCAGGGCGGCGGGGACCCGGGAGCCGGGCGCAACGGTGACCACCTCGCTGAAGGGCGAGTTGAGGGCGAACAGCAGCCGCAGCGGCGCGGACCGCCGCCGCGCCTCCTCGGCCGCCAGGTGGGCGGCCCGGCGAGAGTTCTCGGACCCGTCGACGCCGGCGACGACCGGCCGCACGGAGGACTGGCTCATGGACGTCTCCTCTGCTGAGCGGGACGGGTCAGGACGTGGCGCCGGCGGTCTGCGGTGCCGGGGGCGCGCCGTGGGCTGTGCCGGGGGTCGAGCCCTGCAGCCGGACGGCCACCACCCCAGGCACGGTGCGGGCCAGGGTCACGACCGCCCGGCTCTCCACGGCCTCTTCCTCATCGGCGATCTCGACGAGGGCGGCGTCGCCAGCCGGACCGGCGGTGGGTACGGGGGTGAGGGTCACCACCCCCTCGGTGACCTCGATCTGCCAGCTGTCGAACCGCTGGGTGTAGCTCTCGACGAGGCGGTGCACGTCGTGCCGGACCTGGTCGTCGGAGCGGACCAGAGTGCGCAGCAGGTCCCGGCGGCTGACGATGCCGACCAGCCGCTCGCCGTCGACCACCGGGACGCTGCGCAGCTGCTCGTCGAGGAAGATCCGGGCCACGTCCGCGACGTCGGCGGTGATCAGCACGGTGCGGACCCGGGCGGTCATCACGCCCCCCACCAGCATCGGGGGAGGGGCGCTCCCGGGCTCCCGGCGCAGGTGCAGACGCGGGTCCTGGGGCAGCCGGTCCCGCAGCACGTCGGCCTCCGCCACGATGCCGATCACCCGGTTCGCGTCGTCCACCACGGGCACCGCGGCGAAGCCCCGCTCGGCCATGATCTCCGCGGCGGTCCGTGTGGACGTGTCCGTCCCGACGCTGACCACCTCGCGCGTCATGACGTCCCTGACCTGCACGACTGCCTCCACGGGCCGGCACCCGGGTCGCTCCGGGCGGTGAGGCCGACGCTAGGCCCGCCGACCGGCCGCGCCAAGGGCCATGCGGTCGGATCGTGCAAGGATCTCTGCCCCTGAGCGCCCCGGACCGGCAGATTCGGGCCGGAGGCCCGCACGGCAGGGGGGAGGACGACGTCGGCGCCGTCCTGGCCGTCAGCGCGGCGACCGCGGACCGCTCGTCCTCGACGGTGTCGCCGCTGGGGTGCCCCGCGCTCTCGCTGATGGCCTGGGCGTAGCCATCCTCGTACCGGGTCAGTGCGGGTCGATGAGGCCCGGGATCACCGCGTTGACGAGCGCCGATGTCCCGTTGGTCGGCCGTGATCGCCATCCAGCCCCGCCCGGTCTCCTGCACCGCTGCGCCCGTCCGGGCCAGGTCATCGGCGGTGGCGGGGTGGGAAATCGAGGATGGGGTTGACCGGTCCGGCGATGTCGATCCCCACGATGTCGGCGCCGGACCGCGCGAGGGCGACCGCGCAGGCGCGACCGATGCCCCGAGCGGCTCCGGTCACTACGGCCATGCGGTTCAGGAGCGAGTCAGT
The DNA here is from genome assembly GCA_025965775.1 of Modestobacter sp. GTDB lineage: Bacteria > Actinomycetota > Actinomycetes > Mycobacteriales > Geodermatophilaceae > Modestobacter. Next base: position 4,861 of record JAOPWG010000325.1, read on the forward strand.
CATGATCAGGTCTCCACAGGAGTCGGTGTCGCCGCGCCGGAAACGGGCGACGGCGGGTCGGACGGAAGCCACGGGGGCCGGCGATCCGGGAGCCAGCGGCCCAGGTCCAGCGTCGCGACGCACGTGGCGGGCCGTGTCCCTGTGAACCGGCATTCCGGCCTCCTGCACTCGCGCCTTCAGGGCGGCCGGAGGAGGACAGGATCCTACGGTCGGTCCGGTCGTGACGGATGCCGCGAGGCTCGCTCCCGGGAGCTGCAGCGGACCCGTCATCCTGACGGCGGCAGCGTGGCGGAAGGAACGCCCAGCTCGGGACGACGAGACCGGTGGCGAGGTCGTGGCCGACCGAGGCTGGGCAGCATCCGACTCCGACGAGGTCGTTGCTGCCGATGTGACGTCGAAGAACGGAACCCGCTGACTCGAGTCATCGACGGGGGACGGACCTCCCGCTGTCCCTTCCCGCCCTTCCGGTGGTGAAGTCACGTGCCATCGGTGCACGAGAGCGCTGTGTCGTGGAGGTCACGGGGCAGAGGCGGCTGGACGTCAGGGCGCCCCCCGCGATCGGCCGTGGATCAGCGCCGCGCCGACAACGACGGCGACCAACGCCACGGGAAGGGCCGGCGCCCACAGCGGGGACACCCGGAGCACCAGGGCGCCGAGGACGGTGCCACACACAAACGCTGCCACCCGGGCAGCCGCAGGGGCATCGAGCCGGTGTGGGGCGGCGGCGAGGGCCCGCACCAGACTTGTCAACGTGCCGGTCAGGTAGGTCGTCGATGCACCGGGCGCCGCGGAGCCGATCGTGACCGTGCTCTGCACTCCCATCGCCGCAGCTGCCACCCCGAGCAGGACCGCCGAGGTGCTGGTCCCGGAGTGCCCCCCGGTCACCAGCCAACCCACCGCCACCCCGGTCAGCAGCAGCACTTCCACCAGCGCGACCAGGCTGGTACGCCGGCGCCAACCGGAACCTGAGCCACGCAGCCCGACCGTGCCGCCCGCCACCCCGATGGCGTAGCCCCCGACGGTTGTCGTCGCCCTCGCCGCAAGCTGACCGTCCACCGTGGCGATCGCCCGACCGAGTTGCACCAGGTTGCCGGTCGTGACGCTGGCGAAGAGGCCGCCGAGTCGCGTCACGCACACGACATCCAGGCTCCCCGAGGCGACGGCCAAGACAGCCAGCAACCGGGTGACGACCCGCTCGGGCAGCACGGCGTCGGTCCGCTCGACTCGCCCCGGCGCCGGGGGGCGCCCCTCGGCAGCCAGGCTCACGGCATGCCCCCCGACGGGCGCGGAGCCCCCTGCTGGGGCCGGTCCGATCCGGGCACCTTGCTGTGCGCGCGCCGTGCGCGGTCGGGCGTCATCCGGCCACCCCGCAGGCCCCCGGGCCAGAGGCCCGGACACCAGCACTCCGGTGTCGTGCTCGGCGGTGTAGGGCAGGATCTCGTCCTCGATGCCGCGGCGGAACAAGTGGTACGGCGGCGGCAGGGACTCAGCCGGCCGGATGCGCGGAGGACGTGCATCTCATCGACGCCGTAGTGGGAGACGCCGACCTGTCGCATGATGCTTCCCCCTGCTCGTGGTTCCTGGGCGGTCTATGCAGCGGCCTGAGGGGCTGGGGCCTGGTCGGCTGCGCGATCCCGCTGGGCTCGTGCCGACCGCTTCCCGCCGCCGATCACCAGCAGCGCGACCACGGCACCCAGTGCGGCGATGCCCGCCTGCGCGGCGAAAGTGGCGTGCAGCGCCTCGGTGAGGACGCCGTCGGTCTGGCCGGTGAGCCCCGACGGCGGCCCGCCGAGCGCCGCCGCGCGTGCGCTGAGCAGCGTGACGAGCGCGGCCAGCCCCACCGAGCCACCGATCTGCTGCGCGCTGGACGCGATCGCTGACGCCATGCCCTGCTCACCGGCGGTGACTCCCGTGCCGGCTGCGACGTACATGGTGGTGAACGCCGCGCCCTGGCCGAGTCCGGCGAGGAGCATGCCCGTCCACAGCACGGCTTGCGAGCCCGCGGGTGACAGCCCCAGGTACAGCGCCAGGCCGACTGCCCCCAACGCCATGCCGGCGGCCAGGGTCCGGGCGATCCCCAGGCGCTCGACGAGCCGGCCGCCCACCTGGTTGCCGACGACGATGGACAGGACCAGCGGCAGGAAGCGCAGCCCGGCCTCGAGCGGGGAATCCCGGAGCACCTGCTGCAGGTAGAGCGTGAGGAAGAACAGTTGGGTGCCGAACGAGGACATGAACGTCGCCGTGACCAGGGCCCCGCCACCCACCGTGCGGATCCGCAGCAGCCGTAGCGGCATGAGCGGGGACCGCACGCGACGCTCGACGGCGACGAACAGGCCGAGCAGGAGCAGACCGGTCGCAATCTCGATCAGCGTCCGGGCCGAGGCCCATCCCACCGTCGGGGCCTGGACCAGAGCGTCCACGATCGCGACGGCCCCGAGCGTGACGAGCACGGCGCCCGGGGCGTCGAACCGCCGAGGCCGTGGCGCGGGGCCGCCGTCGCGCAGGACCAGCGGGGCCAGGACCATCAGCGCGGCGGTGATCGGGACGTTCACGAAGAAGACGGCCTGCCACCCGAACAGGCCGGTGAGCACGCCGCCGGCGAGCACGCCGAGGGACAGGCCGCCCGCGCCGGCTGACCCCCAGACGGCGAGGGCCCGGTTGCGGTCATGGCCTTCGGTGAAGGTGGTGGTCACCAGCGACAGGGTCGCCGGGAACAGCAGCGCCGCGGCCGCGCCCTGCACCGCGCGGCACGCGATCAGCAGACCCGGGTGCGTGGCGAGGCCGCCGACGAACGACGCCACCCCGAACAGGGCCACCGCGACCATGAACATGCGGCGCCGGCCCAGCAGATCGGCGGCCCGGCCCCCCAGCAGCAGGAACCCTCCGAAGGCCAGGGTGTAGGCGCTGATCACCCACTGGACCGTGCCGTCGGTGAAGCCGAGGACACGACCGATGTCGGGCAGCGCCATGTTGACGATCGAGTAGTCGAGCGCGATGACCAGCTGGGCCGTTGCCAGCACCGCCAGGGCCGCGGCCTTGGAGCTGGGCCCGGCGCGGTCGGCAGGGTTGCCGGACCGGCGCTGCCGGGCAGGACGGATCATCGGAACCTCCAGCGACAGACTCTCGACGTCCTCCAGCGTTGCCTCGGTCGTCCTGCCTGTCGTCACCGCTAGCCCGAATCCGCACTCCCCGCCGGCCGGAGAGTTCGCATGCCTGCTGGTAGGGCTTCACCAGCCCGACGAGGCAGGAGTCGCTGGCCCCGCCCGTGGTCCGGGCCGAGGACGACGTCCTGCTCCGTGCGGGGCCGGCCGACCTGCTCGAACGCTCCGGGGTCGAGGTCGTGGGACAGGCTGACGACGGCCCACGGCTCTTCGCGGGTGCAGGTACCGGTGGCCCCCACCGCCGCGACGACCCAGGTGCCGCGCTGAGCGCCCCGAAACCCACGACGGCCGAGGACGGGCTGACACGCACGATTGGAATGCACCGAGCTGGAGTGCCCGTGCCTGAATCGCGGCGGCAGGAGTGCGCCGAGTCGCGGGTCCACGCGGGTGGGGATGCGACAGGGAGCCGGATCGATCTCCCGCAGCGGCCGCCTGATTCCCCGTTGGGCCTGGAGGGCGGCAGCGTCGTCGGCCGCGTGTTCCGCACGGCCGCCGGAAGAGGTCTTCGCCGCGGTCACCGCCGAGGTCGGCCGGTTGCTCGCCGCCGACATCACCGTCCTGGACCGCTACGACCCCCAAGGCACGGAGACTGTTCTCGGCGCGTGGAGCAGCACCGGTGCCTCACCCGTCCGGTCGGCCATCGGGCGAGCATCGGTGGGCGGAACGTGACCACGCTGGTGTTCCGGTCGGGCTGGCCGGCGCGGATCGACGACTACGTCGACACCACCGGCTCGATCGGCGACGTGGCCCGCGGGGTCGGCATCCGGGCGTCGGTCGGTCAACCGATCAGCGTCGCCGGCCGGCTGTGGGGCGTCATGACCGTGGCAGCCAGAGGGGCGGTGCCGCCGGCGGACACCGAGACACCGCTGACCGGCTTCACCGAACTGGTCGCCACTGCCCCCGCCGACGCGGAGGCCCAGCCCGCGATCTCCGCGTCGCGCGCGCGGATCGTGGCGGCCGGTGACACCGCGCGCCGCCCCATCGAACGGGACCTGCACGACGGCGCGCAGCAACGGCTGGTCTCGGTCGCCCTGCAGCTGCGCAGCACGGTGCGGGCAGCGGTGCCACCGATGAGCTCAAGGTCCAGCTGGACCGTGTCGCCGGCGAGCTGACCGACGTACTCGAGGAGCTGCGCGAGATCGCCCGCGGCCTTCACCGCGCGGTGCCTGGCGAAGGGGGCCTGCGCGCGGCGCTGAAGACCCTCGCCCGCCGCTCCGCCGTCCCCGTCCGCCTCGACATCCGCGTCGACGGGCGGCTGCCCGCACCGATCGAGCTCGCCGCCTACTACGTCGTCGCCGAGGCGCTCACCACCGCGGCCGAGCACGCCGCCGCTCCGTCGTCGATGTCCTGGCGGACAGCGACGACGGCGTCCTGCGCGTCCGCGTCCGTGACGACGGGCGCGGCGCGCCGACGTCGGCGGCGGCTCCGGCCGCGTCGGGCTCACCGACCGGATGGAGGCGCTCGGCGGCCGGCTGTCGCTCGCCAGCCCCCCGGTGCGGGCACCACCGTTGACATCGACTTGCCCATCACCCCTTCCCGCCGGCTGGGCTCGCCTGCCGTCATCACCCTTGATGAGGACGGCCGACGAGGGTGATGGATGGGTCCGTTCGTGGGACCCCACCTCCTCATGAGCGGCTCAGATCGAGGGAATGGCACCGCCATCAACCGGAACCATCGCCCCGGTGATGAAGGACGCCGCGGGTGACAGCAGGAACGCGGCAGCTCGACCGAACTCCTCCGGCTCGCCGTACCTGCGCAGTGGGATCCGCTCGGATTGGCGGGCACGCACCTCATCGGGATCACCGCTGAGGGCGTCCAACTCGCGGACCCTGTCCGTGGCGATCCTGACGGGCAGCAACCCGTTCAGCCGGATGCCATCGGGCCCGAGTTCACTCGCGAGCATCTTCACCACCCCTGCGAGGCCCGGGAACAGCCCGTTGGAGATCGGGAGGTTCGGCAGCGGGACGCGCACCGACGAGGCGAGCACGAAGACGAGGGAGGCGCCGGTCCCGGCGAGGGAGCCGGTTCCGGCCTTCTCATCGCTCTCGTCGCCGACGAGCCTGACGAAGTCCCGAGCCAGCCGGACAGCACCGAGGAAGACGTTCTCGAACCCGGACCGCCAGGCATCGTCCGTGGTGCTCGCCCCCGTCCCTGCCGGCGTCCCACCCACGCTGACCAGCGCACCGTCCAACCGGCCGAATCGGTCCTGTGCAGCTGCGATCAGCCGACCAGGAGTCGCGGGATCGGCGTTGTCCGCGGCAACCCATACGGCGCTGTCGGCCGCAGGGGTGCTCTCCGCCAGGCGGTTCGCGGCCGCTGACAGGGATGCCTCGTTCGGGGAGCTGAGCACAACATGAGCACCCTCGGCAACGAGCGCCTGGGCCGCAGCGAACCCCAGGCCGCGGCTGCCGCCGGTCACCAGGTAGACCCTGTCGCGCAGGCCGAGGTCCATGCAGACATCCTGCTCCGCGTCTGCGGCAGCGCGCCGACGAACCGGGCCGGCCAGCGCGTTGGCAGCCGAGTCAGGTGGCGCAGCGGCAGGTCGGGTGTCGCTCAGGGCGCGGACTCCTATGCTCAGGCTCCAACGGAGGGTGTCAGCGCGCAGACCTCGTGCCGGCGGGTACTCCCCCCGCACGTCCGGCGCCAGCCTCACTCTGCCGTGCGACCGGGTCCTGGCAATCGCTGCACCACTTCCTGCCGAGCCCACCTCGTCCCGAGTTCGGCAGCACGGTGTGTTCCGGGTTGACAAGTCGTGCCCCGAACACCGGGGGCTGACCGGTATCTCGGATTGCCGTTGGCCGGGAGGACGCGAGGTGACGGCGCGGGAAGACTTCCGCAGAACTCGGCCGAAGCCGTCCGGATGGCGACGTCGGCCGGCAAGGCCTCGTGACCCGATCCCGCAAGGGGGCGCAGTGCGGTCCTGGTGGAGTCGGCAATGAGCCCCCATGGCCGCCACGCCGTCGCGGTTCCGGTGCATCAGCGCCCGATGCTTCCCAGACCGTCGGCGTTCTGGCTCATGGCCGTGGCGTTCGGGGTGACGATGCTCGGGACCACGCTGCCCAGCCCGCTGTCCGTCCTCTACCAGCAGAAGCTGGGCTTGGCGGCGCTGATGATCACGGTGATCTACGCGGTCTACGCCGCGGGGGTGCTGGCGGCGCTGCTGTTGTTCGGCCGCGCCTCGGACCAGCTGGGGCGCCGACGGGTGCTGCTCATCGGATTGGCGTGCGCGGCGCTGTCGGCGGTGGCGTTCCTGCTCGATCAGGGGCTGGCCCTGCTGATCGTCGGCCGGGTGCTGTCGGGTCTGGCGGCGGGGATCTTCACCGGCACGGCGACCGCCGCGCTGGTGGACCTGGCCGGCGCGGGTCGGGGGCGGCGGGCCACGCTGGTGGCCACCGCCTCCAACATGGGCGGGCTCGGCCTGGGGGCGCTGCTGGCCGGGGTCCTTGCCCAGCTCGCGCCCCTGCCGCTGCGCCTGCCGTTCTGGGTGGACCTGGGACTGGTCCTGCTGGCGATCCTCGCCGTGTGGGCGATGCCAGAAACCGTGGACGTTCCCGAGCATCCGCGCCTGCGGATCAGCCGACCCGACCTGCCACCGCAGGTCCGCCCCGTGTTCATCCGGGCCGCCACCGCGGGATTTGCCGGCTTTGCCGTGCTCGGCCTGTTCACCGCCGTGGCGCCGTCCTTCCTGCTCGAACTCCTGCACCAGCCCAGCCACACGCTCTCGGGCGCGGTGGTGTTCACGGTGTTCGCCGCCTCGACCCTCGGGCAGGTAGCCCTTGCCCGGTGGTTCGGGCACAGGGCGCTGGCGGCCGGGTGCGTGGCGTTGATCGCCGGGATGGGGCTGCTCGCCGCGGGCCTGGCCGCCACGTCGCTGGCGCTCGTGATCGCCTCGGCGATCATCGCCGGGCTCGGGCAGGGTCTCTGCATGCGTGCCGGCCTCGAGGCCGTCAACACCCGAGCGCCCGCCCAGCGCCGCGCCGGTGTGGCGTCTACCTTCTTCATCGTCATGTACATCGGCATCTCACTGCCGGTGATCGGCGTGGGCATCGCCGCCACCCGCCTGGGACTGCAAACCGCCGGGATCGCGTTCAGCATCGCCGTTGCCGCGATCGCGGTGGCCACCACGCTGATTCCCGCGCGCACCAGGACGACGGGGGCTGCCATACCGGTGAGGGCATGACGGCCGACGGCCACCGGGGCAGCGGAGACGCCTGGCTGGATCTCGCGGCCGAGCTCCAGCAGCAGCGCGGGGGGCGCGATCCCGACGCCCGCGTCCAGGCCGCGGTCGCCCCGGGTGGTCTGCTGCAGCTCGACGTCCGGACGAACCCGCCCGGCGCGCCGCCTCGCTGACCGGGAGACCGGCTCGGGAGCAGGTCAGCGGATCGGCGAGTGGCCGCCGCGCGGACGGGTCCGTCGGTGTCCGGCCGGCTCGGCACCTGCGGTGCGCGTCACGGGACGACGGCCATGCAGGTCTTCCGAATCCTTGGTCGTCTCTGGAATTCCAGCCAGGACGGGCGCACCCGAGGAGGGTGATGGGTGCGTTGTTCGCGGTGACTCGAGTTCGTGGCCGGCGCACCGATGGTTGCCCGCGTCGATGCCCGGATCGGTGCGGCTACGTCGTCGTGACGGGTCCCGTTGCCTGTAGGCATGCGCGGGCGTGGGCAGCGTCCATCCGCCGCTCAGGATCCTTCTCGAGGAGGCCGTCGAGCACCTCATCCAGGCTCCCGGCGTGCCAGGCTGGTTCCGGCTGAGCCGACAGAACCGAATCCAGCAGCGCCAGCGGCCCTCCTGGATCGAACGGGGGGCGCCCTTCGACCGCCGTGTACAGGGTCACGCCCAGCGCGTACAGGTCCGATGCCGGCCCGAAGATCCCGTCGATGAGCGTCTCGGGGGCCATGTAGGAGAGGCTTCCCGCCACGGCGCCGACGCGCAGGCCACCCCACACACCTCCGGGCGCGCTCAGTCCGAAATCGGTGATCACGACCCGACCGTCACCGCAGATCTGGACATTGCTGGGCTTGATGTCGCGATGGACCAGATCGGCATCATGGATTGCTTGCAGCGCGGACAGCAGCTGCAACGCGATCTGCCGCACCTCATCGACCGGCAACCGCCCTCGCTCGCGGATCATCGCCGACAACGGCTCGCCCGAGAGCGCCTCCATCACGATCCAGTCCTCGTCCTCCTCGAGGACGACGTCGTGCACCCGGACGACGCCGGGATGCGTGATCCGGGCGGCGGCCCGAGCCTCCTGCAACGCCGACGGACGGTCCTCCCGCGCCTGATCGGTGAGCTTCTTCAGCGCGACGGCGCGCCGTAGGACGGCGTCCTCAGCAAGCCACACCGCACCCATGCCGCCGGTTCCGAGCAGCGTGCTGAGGCGGTAGCGACCCGCGACGATCCGGTCGGCCGCGGTGGCGGCCGGGTCGACGGCGCCTCGGTCGACACATCCCGACAGGCCGGTGGCAAACGGATCCCAATCAATGGTTCCGTCGACGCAGTCCCCACGCCGGCTGTCGCGTGCATTCGTCGCGCCGGCAGGGCGCTGTTGCACGAACCCTGCTCTCTGCGGGCTGATGGGATGCATCGGTAGCGTCCGACTCCGCTCATCGAGTCCTACTGATGTTGCTCCCAGACGCGTCTCCTGCGATCGCATCTCTCATCCTCGGTGTCTGGCGTGTCGGCCCGTGCTGTACAGAGCATCGCGAGGGACCGGGGGTGTGTCGTCGAGGCCAGCGGCCATCTCTCCTTCTGGCCGACTGGCGTCGAGTTCTACCTGCCAGCCGGAATGAGCACGATGGCTTGGTCACCATGCCTGCCGGAGCCCCCCATGGCCGGTGGGCGAGCGGCTGTGCCTCCCGCGGCAAGCGGATCCTCGGGCAACTCCGCGGACCACCGCCGGCGGGAGGTGGTGACCGGAGGACGCCGTGCAGCCGAACATGAGCTGCCGCTGAACCAGCTCCTCAGGGTGACCGACCGGCGCCGTGGCGGGGCGTCGACGCCGGCGGCGATCGGCAGGGGCGCCGCCCGTGACGATGGTCTGGGCGCCGGCGGGCCGGCTCATCGCCGCCCTCGCTCCGGACGGCGGCTGACCGCCGCCCTCCTCCCGGTCCGCCGGGCCTGAGCAGCGGCGACGCCCCACCCTGCCGCGACCACGGCAACCACGCTGATCAGCCGGTAGAGCAGGACGGCGGGCAGCGCCGCTGCGGCCGGGATCCCACCGGCGACCATCACCAGGACCATGGTGGTGTCCACGACGCCGATGCCGCCGGGGAGCAGTGAGATGCCGGATGCCGCCATGCCGGCCGTGTAGGCGATCACCAGCACGTGAACGGACAACCCGGGAGTGCCGACGGCGGCGGCAGCCGCCGCCAGACACGCGCCGTCGAACACCCAGTTGCCGACTCCGTACGCCGCTGCGGCCGTCCAGTCCCGGGCGCCGGGCCGCACCACCCGGAGTTGACGCACCAGATCCTCGAACGCGTCGACCCCCCGGGTCGGCGGGCGTCGCAGCACCGCGTTGACCCACAGCAGCAGCCGGCGGCCGGCGACGAGCGCCAGGTCCGGGCGACGGCGGAGCCGGCGGGCGCTTGCGACCAGCGCCACCATGAGGACGGCCTCCAGGACGAGCGCCGGCACGCCGGACCCGGTGCCCACGAGCAGCGACCCGGCCACGGCGAGGGCCGCCAGGGCGGACGTCGAGATCAGCCCACCCCTGACGAACGTCCAGGTGGCGGCGGCGGCACCGGCACCCCGCTCCCGCATCCAGCGGTAGACGTAGGCGGTCGAGAAGGCGGCACCGCCGGGGACCGTCAGGTGCACGGCGTTGGCCACGTAGACCGTGGCCAGCGCATCGCGCATCCGCACGCGGACACCGGTCGTGGCCAGCAGCCTGCGGCGCATGCGGGCGAACAGGTCCATGGACGTGGCCTCCGCGAGCGCCGCGGCGGCGATCCACCAGGGCTGCTCCCCGCCGAGGGCGGTCAGCGCACCTTCCAGAGTCGGCGCTGCGAGGACCAGTTCGGCGCCGAGCAGCGCCACCACCGACACGCCCAGGACGACGCGCCACCGCAGGTGCCTGCGCCGGCGTCGATCCGGGGACGGGACGACGCCCGCGACCGGTGCGGCCCCTGGGGCTGCCGTGCTGCCGACCCTCGGGTCGGGGACGGTCGTCACGGTCACGCAACCCACGATGCCCGCCGAGCGTGTGCGGAGTCTGGGAGGAACCTGGCCGCCGCCCAGAGGGCGCCGGATCGATACGTGGTGGGGACCAGCCGCCGCGCAGGCGGGCGATGAGATCGACCGTCGGGGCCAGGATCCCGGTGCCGGACAGGAACGGCAGCAGGGCGTGGCGCAGGACGGTGCGGCGCAGCGCTGCCGAGTGCAGGGCCGTGTCCGACACCTGGAACGTCATCCCGTGGGTGAAGGCGAGATGGGCGACATCGCGGTAGGTGGGCGGTTCGGCTGAGTTGACGTCGGAACGCCACGGTGACGAGACCGGCGACTGCGGCCGAGAACAGTGCGACGTCGATGGCCACCCGGTCCGGATCGGTGATCCTCGCCCGACGGGCGGTCTGCTCTGCGTCCCGGCCCAGGAGGACGAACGCCAGCCAGCCGATGGAGAGCACCGCCACGGTGTCCCAGCCGAGCAGCAGGCCCACGGCCGGCGAGTGCAGCAGTGCCGCGATCACGGCGACCCCGACCCCGATGCGCACCGGCACCGGGACCTCCAGCCGCGCCGAGCCGTCCCCGCGAACGGGCGGGCGGCGCAGGCGGGTGGAGCTCGGCTCCATGCTGTCCTGCCACTGCTGCAGGGTCCCTCCCGGCCGAACGGCCCCAGGCCGACCGCCCCTCGACGGGGCGGATCACGGCGTCACGGCTTCGTGTGGCGTCGTCTGTGGCGACGCGGGATCGGCGGTCGCACCGGTCTCACCTGAGGCCCCGCGCGGCACTGAGCGGTGGCGTCGTTCGATCAGCTCCGCGACCGCTATCACCAGCGCGAGCAGCATGAGACCGGCGGCGCAGAGCAACGCGTCGGACACCGCTGCCGCGAAGTCGCGTCCGCTGCCGGTGAGCGCGTCGTAGTAGACGGTGGCCAGCACGGCCGTACCGATGGCCGCGCCGATCCGCTGGGCGGTCTGCAGCGCTCCGCCTGCTGCCCCGGCCATCCGCGCGGGCACTGACCCCAGGGTCAGCGTCGTGTTGGGCGAGACGACCATCCCGCCGCCGAGCCCGGCCACCAGGAGCGGTCCCGCGGCCGCCCACGCCGCCGCGTCGCCGCCGACGCCGCGGAGGACCAGCGCGGTGGCGACCATCCCGCTGGCAGCCGCCAGCAGGCCGGCCACATTCAGCCATCGTCCGAACCGGGGCACCGCACGGCCGGCGAACAGCGCGGCCACGGCGCTGCCCAGCGCGAAGGGGGTCACGGCCAGACCGGAATGCAGCGGCGAATATCCCAGGCCGTCCTGGAAGAACAGCGCCAGCACGACCCAGATGCCGGTGAACCCGGTGAAGTAGACCAGTGCGATGGCCGAGCCGGTGGGGAAGCCGGCGGTCCTCGCGAGCTGCGGGTCGAGCAGCGGGACCCGACCTCGGCCGACCGTGCCCACCTCCCAGCGGGCGAACGCCGTGAGCAGCAGCGCGGCCGGAACGACAAGCCACCACAGCCAGCCCGCGCCACCCGACTCGTTGGACACCACCGGCAGGAGCAGGCCGAGCACGCCGGCACCGAGCAGCAGCGATCCCACGAGGTCGAGGTGTGTGCCGCGGGTACCGGCTGTGTTCCTGGCATGCACCAGCCGGGCGGCGAGCACCAGGGCGACCAGGCCGATCGGCACGTTGACGTAGAACACCCAGCGCCAGCCGTCCTGGCTCCCGGCCAGGTCCAGGATCAGGCCGCCGACCACCGGGCCGGTCGCGGTGGACAGCCCCACCACGCTGCCGAGTACGCCGAAGGCCCGGGCCCGCTCCGCCCCGCGGAACATGTCCTGGATCAGGCCGACGTTCTGCGGGATGAGCATGCCGCCCGCCACGCCCTGCAGCAGCCGGGCGGCGAGCAGCCACCCGGTCGTCCGTGCCGCGCCGGTCAGCGCGCTGGTGAGCACGAACGCCGACAGTGCGATCAGGAACATGCGACGCCGGCCGAGCGTGTCGCCGAGCCGGCCCGCCGGCACCAGAGCCAGGCCGAAGGTCAGGGCGTATCCGGACACCACCCACTGCACCGTTCCGGCGGGGACCCCGAACTCGCCCTCGATGGACGGCAGCGCGACGTTCACGATGCTGACGTCGAGCAGCACCATGAAGGCGCCGACCAGGCTCACCGTCAGGGCCCGCCAGCGCCGGGGATCGGCGCTGGCGGCGAGTGCGTCGTTCGTCATGACCGGAGTCCTTCCGCCGGGCGTCGTCCGGGTCTCAGGCGGCCGTCCGCCGTTCCCGCGTCACCTGCTCGAGGACCTGGAAGAGGGCGGCGAGATCGTGTCGCTCGTAGCCGAGGGTGCGGGCGAGCCTGAGGATCTCGTCGGCGCGGTCGGCAGTGGGAAGCGGGACGCCGAGACCTCGGGCCGCGTCGCGTGCCAGTTCGACGTCCTTCTGCACGAGCCCGAGGGAGAACCATGCCTCGGCGGGTGGATCGAGGACGAGGGGCGCGCGGGCCTTGAGCATGGGGGAGCCGATCGCGCTGCCCACCATCACCTCGAGGGCGACTCGTCGGTCGATTCCCGAGCGGTCGGCGAGCAGGAGGCCCTCGGCGAGGGCGAGCATCTGCACGGCGAGGCTGATGTTGATCGCGAGCTTGAGCACCAGTCCCTGCCCGTTCGGGCCGACGTGCGTCGGCGTGCCGAGCTGGCGCAGGACCGGCTCGACGCGGCCGTAGACCTCCTGGTCTCCGCCCACCATGATCGTGAGCGTCCCGGCCTGCACCTGAGGCACGCTTCCGGACACCGGCGCATCCAGCATGGCGGCGCCGCTCGTGCGCACGCGCGCGGCGAGCTCCTGGCTGGCCGACGGGCTGACCGTGCTCATCTCCAGCCACGTCGTTCCCCTGGTGAGACCTGCCAGGAGGCCGTCCGGTCCCGAGGCCACCGCGTTCAGTACGTCGTCGTCGGGAATCGAGGTGATGACGACGTCGGCGGCCTCGGCGACCGCGCGCGGTGTCTCCACCCAGCGCAGGCCGTCCGCGACGAGCGCGGCCGCCCGTTCGCGCGTGCGACTCGTTCCGTAGACGGCATGTCCGGCGGCGAGCAGGCGGTCGGCCATCGTGCCGCCCATGTGACCGAGGCCGACGAAGCCGATCGCCGGGTTCGTGGTGGCCATCGTCAGCGCCTCCCTTCGATCGCGGCGATGTCGTTCTCGTCGAGCCGGAGGTCCGCGGCCCTCAGGAGCGGATCGACCTGGCCGGGGCGGCGGAAGCCGACAATGGCCCCGTCGACGGCCGGGTTGCGGAGTGCCCAGGCGATCGCCACCGCGCCCGGGGTCGTGGAGTGGCGATCGGCGACGGCCCGAAGCCGCTCCACCAGCGCGAGATGGTGCGACAGGCGCGGCTCCTGGAAGCGCGGGTCGTGCGTGCGCCAGTCGTCGTCGGGCAGCTGCGCGATCCGCAACCGCGTCATCGCGCCGGTCAGCAGGCCCGAGGCCATGGGGGAGTAGACGATGACGCCGATCGCCGCGCGCTCGGCGAAGGGGAGAAGCTGGGCCTCCGCGTCGCGGTCGATCAGCGAGTACTGCGGCTGCACGGTCTCGACGGGAGCGCTCTGCTCGGCTCGCCGGAGTTGGGCGACGCTGAAGTTCGAGACGCCGATGTGGTGGACCAGACCCTGTTCCTTGAGTTCCGCGAAGGCCGCCCAGCCCTCCTCGATGTCCGGGTCGGGGATCGGCCAGTGGATCTGGTAGAGGTCGATGGCGTCGATCCCGAGCCGCTCCAGGCTCGCCTCTGCCTCGCGCAGGATCGAGTCGCGCTTCAGGTTGTGCACCACCGTCCGTCCGGGGCCCTCGACGAGCGACGCCTTCGTGAAGACGTACGGGCGTTCGTCGTCGCGCAGTCCTTCCAGTGCGCGACCCACGATCTGCTCCGAACGCCCGAAGCCGTAGGCCGCGGCGGTATCGATCCAGTTGACGCCCAGATCGAGGGCGTGGCGGATCGCGGTGATCGAGTCGTCGTCGTCCTGTGGTCCCCAGCCGAACTCCCAGCCGCCGCCCCCGATCGCCCAGGCGCCGAAACCGACGCGGGTGATGTCGAGGCCGGTCTTTCCCAGCAGGGTGGTCCCCAGCGGTGTCTTCTTCATGGTGGTCCTTTCGGGAGAGATGCGACGCAGGCGTTCGGGTCAGCGGGCGGCGGTGCCGGAGAGATGGCCGATGCCGGAGGAGAGGACCGGCCCCGGTGCGCCGCCCACGACGACGCGGACGATGGCCCGGTGCTTCCAGCCTCGGCGCGAGGGCGCATTCCGTCGTCCGGGTCACCTGTAATTCCAGGTACCGGCTGGCCCGAGGCTTCGCCTGATGGTCAGCCGGAATCCGGCCGGCGGGGCGCGGCCGGCGCGGGTCGGATCAGTGGCTGTCGAGGAAGGTGAGGACGGCGAGGACGCGACGGTGGTCGTCGGAGGCCTCGGGGATGCGCAGCTTCATGAGGATGCTGCGCACGTGCTTCTCGACCGTGCCCTCGGTCACCCACAGCTGATGGGCGATGCCGGCGTTGGACCGGCCCTCGGCCATGAGGCCGAGCACCTCGCGTTCCCGCTGCGAGAGGACCTGCAACGGGTCCTCGACCCGGCGGGCGGCGAGCAGTTCCTGCACGAGGGCGGGGTCGACGACCGCGGCCCCCTTGACGATCCGGTCCAGGGTGGCAAGGAAGTCGTCGACGTCGCTCACGCGGTCCTTGAGCAGGTACCCGCTGCGCTGCCCGCTGGCCAGCAACTCGGTCGCCTGCTCCACCTCGACGTGCGCGGACAGGACCAGAATCGCGGTCTCCGGCAGCTCCTCGCGGATCACCCGGGCGGCGTCGAGCCCCTCGGTGGTGCGCGTGGGCGGCATCCGGATGTCCACGATCACCAACTCGGGCCGATGCTCCCGCACCAGCGCGAGCAGTTGCGTCGGCTCCCCGCACTGGCCGACGACATCGAACCCGGAGTTGGCCAGGAGACTGACCAGGCCCTCGCGCAGCAGGACGTCGTCGTCCGCCACCACCACCCGCCCGCGGTCACCTGCCACGGAAAGAAGTATCGGGCGCGACGCCGGCTCTGCCCAGCCATCAGACGCTGATGGTCGGCCGCCCGTTGCCGGTCGTTCCCACGAGCCGCCCACGGCGCCCTCCCTGGGGAAGCCCCGGTGCCGACCAGGGACCCTGATCGTGCCGGCCGAGGACGGTTCGAACGCCCCTCGACCGGGCCGCCGCCAGTCTCGTCGCGCGCGGCTCCCGTGTCATCACGGTCCCCGGTAATCGCGGATGGCCGCTATCCGGGGTCATCGTCTACCGGCCACCGGGAAGGAGGCGAGACGCCTCTTGCGCCGGACCCCGGCCGTCGAGGTCGCCCAGCGCCTCGACGTGGTCCCAGCAGGACCCAGCCCGCAGGAATCGGGAAGTCCCGCCAGCCGTACCTGCGGACCCCGGCTGGCGTCGATGACCGGACCCGGCGCCTCGGCACACGCTGCTCTCCAGCCGATCCGGCGCCTTCAGGAGGACAGACCGATGACATCGTCGCCGAGGTTCGAGACGGGGTTCGACTCGCGCAGGGACCAGCAGTTGCTCGTCCGTGAGTGGCGGGCGGAGCAGCTCCGGCGGGTCGGCGTCCCGCCGGCGCACGCCGCGTTGTTCGCCGATCTGGTCGACTGGCACGCGATCGCGGACCTGGTGGCCCGCGGGTGCCCGCCCACGCTGGCTCTGAAGATCGTCCGCTGAGGACCTCGTGATGGGGCGACGACGCATGGCGCACCGGTCAACCCTGCGACCCGCAGGACGCCGGTCACGCTGTCCAGGCCGAACCGGGAGGTCAGAGGTCCCTCCGCCCCGGCGAACCCGTTCCGGTGGCGGGACCATGACGCCGGGGATGGCGGCTAGCTGGAATGGCCCTCTGCCGCCGCGCTCCTACCCTGGTCCTGTGGCCTTGCGCTGCTTGATCGTCGACGACAACCCGGGCTTCATCCGGGCTGCTCGAGCACTGCTCGAGCAGGAGGGCCTCCAGGTCGTCGGCGTCGCCTCGACGAGCGCCGAGGCCGTCCTTCGCGCGGCCGACCTGCATCCCGACGTGACGCTCGTCGACATCGACCTCGGCGCGGACAGTGGCTTCGAGGTGGCGCGGCGACTGTCCGACGACCCGTCCGTCGACCCCGGGCAGCTGATCATGATCTCCGCCCACGCCGAGGATGATTTCGCCGACCTGATCGAAGCAAGTCCGGCAGTCGGGTTCCTGGTGAAGCCGGCCTTGTCGGCCACCGCCATCGAGAGGCTGCTCCGACCGCCCGGCGACGCTCGTGACCGAACGGGCGAGACGGTCGGACGCTGAACCGTCCTGCGGGGCACCCCCGTCGGCATCGACGGGCGAGCCGCGTCCTCCGACCGGAGGCAGCCTCCTCCGGAGGCCGTGCAGGTAGCAGGCATCCGGGTCTCTCCCTGGCCGTACCCGCAGATGGCCGATGGTGGCGATGCTGCGCACCCCGGCGCTCGCCCATCCTCGTGTCGCTGGCAGGAAGCCTCAGGGGTAGGTGGTGCCGCCCGATCAGCAGGTCGGCGATCGGCGCGGCCGTGAGGTCAGGGCGACGCTGCTGCCGCGTGGGGCGTTCCACCGCCTGGCCCAGGACACCGGGCCACGGGTCGGCGGTCATCGGCCGCTCATCGGCATTGCCCGGCCGCCCTCGGCGACCAGGGCCGTCAGCGCCGCCGTGGTGCTGATACACGGCTTCACGGGCTCGAGCACCCGCTGGTTCGCCGTCCCGCCGGCGCTGCGCGCCGACGGGCGGACGGTCGTGTCGTTCGACTATCCGCCGTGGGCGTCATCGGTGGACGGGCTCGCCGACCGGCTCATCGAGACAGTGGAAGACGTGCTCGCCGCCACCGGCCGGCACGGTCCACCTGCCGTTCAGCGGCTCGACCCGATCGTCCCCGCCCACCGCGCCGTCCCCGCCAACCGGCAGGCCACGCGCGTCATGATCGATGCGGCCGGCCACTGCGGCGTGCTGCTGGACCCCGAGGTCATCGAGCGGATCGTGACAGCGACCGCGCTCCGGGAGGAAGCCGCCGACCTCGGCGCTCCACTCGCCGCCGGACAGCGACGAGGTGGGAGCGCTTGCAGCGCGCTCGTTGCCGCTCCGGACCGACTGACTCCGGGCCCCCGGTGAGCGTCCACGGGTCGGTCACGGTGCTCGTCCTGCGGCTGCTGCCGCATTCAGCGCCACCCCGGGCTGCGGGTCGAGGGCGAACAGTTCGCGCAGCGCCTCCGCGTAGCTGCTCCCGGCCGGCCCCTCCGCGAGTTGCTTGACCCGCACCGTCGGGGTGTGCAGCAACGTGTCCACCACCCGGTGCACCGTCCGCGAGAGCTCCGCACGCACCTCGATGGGCAGCCCCGGCAGCCGGGCACCGAGCCGGAGCAGTTCGGCGTCGATGACCTCCGACGCGTGCCGCCGCAGTGCGGTCACCGTCGGTGCGACCCCCGCGGACCGTTGCAGGCCCAGGTAGCGGCGCACCTCCGCGGCGACCAGCGTGCGTGCCGCCTCGACGGTGGTGCCGGCCTCGGCCCCGCGCAGGCGGACGGCCAGGCTCTCGAGGTCGACGAGGGTGACGCCGGGCAGCTCACGCACCGCAGGCTCGACGTCGCGGGGCAGCGCCAGGTCGCAGATCACCAGCGGCCGGGGGACGGCGGCGACCATCGACGCCGTCACCACCGTGTCGAGCGCCCCGGTGCACGTGATCACGATGTCGGCCGTCCTGAGCTCGGCCGGTACCGCGTCCACTCCGACCGCACGCGCCGGCGTGCCGGCGGCGGCCACGGTTCCGGCCAGTCGGTTCGCCGTGGCCGCCGTGCGATTGGCGATGACGATCTCGGCGATTCCGGAGCGGCGGAGCTCGGCGGCTGTCAGGGCGGCCAGCGACCCGGCGCCGACGATCAGCGCGCGCCGCCCCCGCAGACCACCGAGGGCGAGCGCCCCGTCGGCGAGCGCCTCGGAGACAACGGAGGCGCCGGCGGCGTCGATGCCGGTCTCGGCGTGGGCTCGTTTGCCCACTCGCAACGCCTGTTGAGCCAGTCCGTGCAGCACCCTGCCGGCTGTGCCGAGCTCGCGGGCTGTCGCATAGGCGGCCCGGAGCTGCCCGAGGATCTGCGCCTCCCCGACGACCATCGAATCCATCCCGGACGCCACGAGGAACAGGTGCTCGACGGCCGAACCTTCGTAGTGCACCACGAGGTGACCGGCCAGGTCGTCGACGTCCCAGCCGCCGTGACGGGCGAGCACCGCGGAGACGTCGGCGAGACCGCCGTGGAAGCTGTCCACCACGGCGTAGACCTCGACCCGGTTGCAGGTGGAGAGCAGCAGTGCCTCCGCGACGTTCTCGCGACCGAGCAGTTCGTCGAGCAGCTTGGGCAGGTCGTCGGCGCCCACGGCGGCCCGCTCCAGAACTGCGAGGGGTGCCGTGCGGTGCGAGAGGCCGACCGCGAGCAGGCTCATGTCCTGACCACCTTTCCTCACATGACCTGCGTCCCGGCGCCTGACGGCCAGGGCTTGCGCAGGGAAGTCCGATCTGCGACGCGAGAGGGCCCGGCGACCCGCTACTGGATCGCCGGACCCCTCGGTGGACGTGCTCCTCCCGCAGACCGTCCGGAGACGGGAGGAGCACGCCGGCCGGGACGGGCCTACGCGGACGGCAGGCCCGTGTCGGTTCCGTTGCTGCGGACGCCCCGCTCGATCCGGTCGCCCAGCGTCTTGTCGATGTTGCGCCAGTACTCGAAGACGCGGCTGAGCACCGGCTCCCTGACGCCGTCGAGCACGTGTCCGACGACGTTGCTCACCAGGCGGTCACGGGCGGCGGCGTCGAGGACGTCGCGGACCATGGTCCCGGCCTGGCCGTAGTCGTCGTCGTCCTCCCGCAGCGTGTACGCCGACCGGACCATCTCGCCGTCGGCCTCCCAGTGCACCTCAGCCGCGCGCTCCGGGTCGGCCTGCGGGCCGCCCTTGGAGTTGGGCGCGTAGAACGGCTCGGTGGCGTTGTGCACCCGCATCGGCCCGTCCTTGGAGTAGTTGTTCACCTCGGCGGCGTGGGGGGTGTTGACGGGGATCTGCTTGTAGTTCGCCCCGATCCGGGCGCGGTGCGCGTCGGCGTAGGAGA